>CALMSQ010000410.1:0-6213 GCA_937872345.1 uncultured Burkholderiales bacterium
TACGTCTACTTCCACGACCGGCTGAAGGACATGGTCAAGTCTGGCGGGCTGAATGTCTACTCGCAGGAAGTCGAGCGCGCACTGCAGAAGCATCCGGCCGTGCGCGAAGTCGGGGTGATCGGACTGCCGAGCGAGCGCTGGGGCGAAGAGGTCACCGCGGTCGTCGTCTGCCGCGATGGCATGTCGGTCGAAGAAGCAGAGATCATCGCCTTCGCCAAGGAGAGCCTGGCCCACTACAAGGCGCCGAAGCGGGTGGTGTTCATCCCGTACGAGGAACTTCCGATCAATTTCTCCGGAAAGATCATCAAGCGCGAACTGCGCGGACGGATCGCCCGGATCCTGGGGCTGAGCCAATAGGCGCGGCAGCCCCAGGCGGTGGAGAAAGTGTCCAAAGCGATGGTTGAGCTCAATTTCGAAGGCGCGGTCGTCGTGGTGACCGGCGCCGGCCAGGGAAACGGCGAAGCGATCGCCAGGGGCTTCGCGCGCGCCGGTGGGCGCGTCGTGCTCGCGGACCGCAACGCGGAGATGGCCAGGCGCGCCGCGCAGGCGATCCGCGACGGCGGCGGCGACGCGGTTGCGCACGAACTCGACGTTTCCGACGCCGCGGGTTGCGCGCGACTCTCCGAACGGGTCCGGGCCGAGATGGGCGACGTCAAGGTGCTGGTCAATAACGCCGGGATCCTGATCCGCGCGCCCTTCGGACAGGGCAAGCCGCTCGAAGACTGGGACGCAACGCTCCGCGTCAATCTGAGCGGCCCCTACTACATGACGCTGGCCTTTGCCGACCAGCTCGAGCGCACCAGGGGTTGCGTGCTGAACCTGGGCTCGATCCAGTCGTTCGTGGCTACGCCGAACTCGGCCGCCTACACCGCGTCGAAGGGCGGGGTGGCGCAATTGACCAAGGCGCTTGCGTGCGAACTCGCACCGCGCGGCGTGCGGGTCAATGCGATCGCCCCGGGCTTCATCGCCACGCCGATGACCGAATCAACGCGAAGCGACCCGGCGAAGACCGCGAGCCTGCTTGCCCACATCCCGATGAAGCGGCACGCCGAACCGGACGAACTCGTCGGCCCGGCGCTCTTCCTGTGCTCGGACCTTGCTTCGTACGTCACCGGGGCGATCCTGCCGGTCGACGGCGGCTATCTCGCGAACTGAGCTGCGCAATGTCGCCAGGGCCAGCGCGTGGGACCGGCGCCCCGACGGGAGAGTTCGCCGGGAGGACGGCATTGGTCACCGGCGGCGGGGCGGGGATCGGCGCCGCGACGGCCCGCCTGCTCGCCACCGGGGGGGCGCATGTGATCGTCGCGGACCTGGATGCGCAGGCCGCGACGAGTGTTGCCACGGGCATTCGCGCCGAGGGGGGCGACGCCGAAGCGCTCGACCTGGACGTTGCGGATCCGCACGCGGTCGAGGCCGCCCTGGCAGGCATCGGCGCACGCCACGGCGGGCTCGACCTGGCGGTGAACAACGCCGGCATCGCGCCGCGCTTGTCCCCGATCGGGGAGTGCGCTCCCGAGAACTGGCGCCGTGTTATGGACGTGAATCTGGATGGGGTGTTCTTCTGCCTGCGCTACGAGATTCCGCAGATGCTGAGGCGCGGCGCCGGCGCCATCGTCAATGTCGCCTCGATCGCGGGGGTCAATGCGGTGGCGGGAAGCGGCCCCTACACGGCTTCGAAGCACGGCGTCGTCGGCCTGACCAAGGCCGCCGCGCTCGACTACGCACATGTTCCTATCCGGGTGAATGCAGTGGCCCCCGGTTACGTGGAGACCACGCTGCTCGGATCGAGGGTCGAGGCCGTTCGCGAGGCGGCGAGCGCGACGCATCCGATCGGACGGCTTGGCCGGGCGGACGAAATCGCCCCGATGATCGTCTTTCTGCTGTCCGACCGTGCCGCCTTCGTGACCGGCAGCGTGCATCTGGTCGATGGCGGGTATTCGGCTCGATGACCTCCGGCGATCGACCTCGATGAGCGCACGACCGTCTCCGGAATTGCCGACCGGCCCCCTTCGCGGGCTGCGCGTCGTGGAGTTCGCCGGGATCGGCCCGGGGCCGTTCGCCGGCATGCTGCTGTCGGACATGGGCGCGGACGTCGTACGCATCGACCGACCGGGCATCGGCGGCTGCGATCCCCGCGACTTCGTGAGCCGCGGCCGGCGCCTGGTGCGGCTCGATCTCAAGACCGCCGAAGGGCGCGATCAGGCGCTGGCACTGCTCGAGCACGCCGACGCGCTGATCGAGGGATTTCGCCCCGGCGTGATGGAGCGGCTGGGACTCGGCCCGGACGTCGTGGCGGCGAGGAACCCCCGACTGGTCTACGGTCGGATGACCGGATGGGGGCAGAGCGGTCCGCTCGCGCACGCGGCGGGGCACGACATCAACTACGTGTCGCTGACCGGCGCACTGGCGGCGATCGGGCCCGGCGAACCGGGCCCGGTGCCACCGCTGAACCTGGTCGGCGATTACGGGGGCGGCGCGCTGTATCTCCTCGTGGGCATGCTGGCGGCGCTCTACGAGGCCCGCGATTCCGGCCGCGGGCAGGTGATCGATGCTGCGATGTGCGACGGCGCCGCGTCGCTGATGACCCAGTTCTTCGCGCTGGCGGCGATGGGCCGCTGGAAAGAACACCGCGAGGCGAACCTGCTCGACGGCGGCGCGCACTTCTATCGGGTCTACCAGTGCGCCGACGGCCGCCATCTCGCGATCGGCGCAATCGAGCCGCAGTTCTACGCCAGGCTGCGCGAACTGGTCGGCCTGTCGGATCCGGAGTTCGATCATCAAGGCGACTCGGCCCATTGGCCCGCGCTGCGCGACAAGCTGGCTGCCATCATCCGGACACGTACCCGTGACGAGTGGTGCCGATTGCTGGAGGGGTCGGACGCATGCGTCGCGCCAGTTCTGTCCATGTCCGAGGCGCCAAAGCATCCGCATCTGGCGGCCCGCGGCACGTTCATCGGCAGCGAGAGGCTCGTACAGCCGGCTCCGGCCCCGCGATTTTCACGCACGCCCGCCGGAATTCCGAGCGACCCGCCTCGCGATTGCAGCACCGTGCTGGACGTCGTCGGCGAGTGGCGCCTCGGCAGCCATTAGCCTATTCGTCGAACCACGATACCGCGTCATGGATCTCGGCGCGGCTGGTCCGGAACCGGTTGGCCGGATGGTTCGGATCTTCGTATCCGAAGGACACGCCGCACACCACCCGTCGGTCTCCGCCCAGCCCGAAGAACTCCCGCACGAACCCGGAATGCAGCGCGAGCGCACCTTGGGCGATCGTGGCCACGCCGAAGCTCTGCGCTGCCAGCATGAAGTTGCTGACCCAGGCACCGCAGTCGATGGCGCCATAGACGCCCAAGGCCTCGTCGGTGGTGACGATCGCCACGTGCGGAGCGCCGAACAAACGAAAGTTCTCGCGTTCCTGCCGCTTCCGGCCTTCGAGGTCGGTACGGCCGATGCCGACGCAGTGGTACAGCTGCAGTCCGCTCTCGCGGCGGCGTTGCAGGTAGACACCGCGATACTCGCGCGGAAACGGAAAATCGGGGGCCGGTGCGTTCGAAGCGGCGTAGGCCAGATACGCCTGCCGGAATCGTTCCGTTGCGCTCCCGGCGGTGACGATCACCTGCCACGGCTGAGCATTGCACCAGGATGCGGTGTGCTGCGCGAGCGCGAGGATCCGCTCGATCGTTGCCCGGCCAACGCGCTCGCCGCGGAATCCGCGGCAGCTGTGTCTGGCGGCGAGAAGGCATCCGAGGGCGTCGGTCTCCACAGAAGGATGCGCTTCGTTCGCCCCCTCGGCGAACCGTTCATCCATGGTGCGCGGACGACGCGGCGAGCAGCGCCTGGTGATGGTCGGTCAGAAAACGGGTGTAGACGTGTCCCGCGGCAAAGCCTTCGTGAGCCAAAACCGAGCGAAGGTACGCGATGTTGTGCCCGACGCCTTCGATGTGCACGTCGGCGAGCGCGCCGTCGAGCCGCTCGAGCGCCTCGCGCCGCGAGGCACCCCAGGCGCAGACCTTCATCAGCATCGGGTCATAGAAGTGGGTCACCGAATTGCCTGCACGGTAGCCGGTCTCGAACCTGACGTGCTCAGCGGCCGGCACGTCCAGAGCTGTCAGCTTCCCGGGACTCGGGATGAAGTTCTTCGCGGGATTTTCGGCGTAGACACGCGCCTCGATCGAGTGCCCGTTGCGCGCGATGCTGTCTTGCGCCATCCCGGGCCCGGGCGACTCCTCCATCGCCAGGCGGATCTGTGCCGCGACGAGATCGATGCCGGTGATCATTTCGGTGACCGGATGTTCGACCTGGATCCGTGTGTTCATCTCGAGGAAGAAGAACTCCTCCCTTTCCGCATCGAGCAGGAACTCGATGGTGCCGGCGCCCTCATAGCGGCATGCCGAAGCGAGCGCGACCGCAGCCTGCGCCATGCGCCGGCGCAACTGGTCGCGCAGCCCCGGCGCGGGCGCTTCCTCGACGACCTTCTGATGGCGCCGCTGCAGCGAGCAGTCTCGTTCGAACAGATGCACGGCACGACCGTCACCAAAGCCGAAGACCTGGATCTCGACGTGACGCGCCTGCGCGACGTAACGCTCGAGGTAGACCGAACCGTCGCCGAAGGCCTTGCCGGCGAGATCCGAAGTCTTGCCGACTGCGTCGACCAGTTCGTTGGGCTCGGCCACGACCCGCATTCCGATTCCGCCCCCGCCGGCAGTCGCCTTCACCAGCAGCGGATAGCCGACGCTCTCGGCCGCCTCAACGATCGCCCAGGGGTCGGTAGGCAACTTTCCCGACCCTGGCAGCACGGGCACGCCGGCCTCCTGCGCCGCGAGCCGCGCCTGATGCTTGTCGCCCATCAGGCGAATCAACTCCGCCGACGGCCCCACGAAAGCAATGCGCGCCTGCCTGCACGACGCGGCGAAGGCGGGGTTCTCGGACAGGAAGCCGTAGCCGGGATGGATCAGGGTGGCACCGGTCGAGCGGGCCGCCTCGAGCAGACGCTCGCCGACCAGGTAGCTCTCAGAAGCCCGAGCCGGCCCGATGCAGACGGCCTCGTCGGCCATCTCCACGTGGGGCAGGGTGGCGTCGACCTCGGAGTGAACGGCGACCGTGGGAAGGTCGAGCGTGCGCGCCGCGCGGATTATGCGGCAGGCGATCTCGCCGCGATTGGCAACCAACAACTTGTGTCGCGACATGCGAAGCCTTCGTTCCGATAAAGACTAACGAACATTAGTTTATAGAAGAATTATGGCCGCAGCAATCCTCGTGGCGGCCCGCGCCAGGATCGCGATGGTATGCTCTCCGGCGGCTGGCGATGCGGGTTCGGGCGCGCGCCGGGCGGGCCCGGCGGCTGCAAGGGGGCAAGGTGTTCAAGATCATCTACTGCATCAGGCGGAAGGCCGGGCTGACGCGCGAGCAGTTCCTCTCGCATTGGCTGGAATTCCACGGACCGATCGTCGTCGAGCACAAGGCCGTGCTGCGTATCGCACGGTATGTGCAGACGACCCCACTCGACGACGATTTCTCGAAGCGCGTCGAACGCCGCGGCGTGCTCCAGCCAGCCTACGACGGCGTAGCGGAGCTGTACTGGAGCAGCGAGCCCGACTTCCGCCACGCGTTCACCGATCCCGAGGCGCTGCGGATCCAGAAGATCCTGGCCGACGACGAGCGCAACTTCGTCGACCATGCAGGTTCGGCACGGTGGATCAGCCGGGAGATCGTCGTTCTCCCGGGTGCGCCAACTCCATGACCGGATTCCCGGTCGTCGTCCCCTTCGTCGACCACCTCGGCGCGCGCCTGCTGTCCTGCGCGGAAGGGGCCTCGCACGTCGAACTGGACCTGGCGCCGCATCACTGCAACTCGTTCGGCGTGGCGCACGGCGGCGTGCTGATGACGCTGCTCGACGTGACGATGGCGATGGCGGGGCGCTCGCGCACGCACCACGTCGACGACGAGCAGATGGGGCTGGTGACGATCGAGATGAAGACGACGTTCATGCAGCCCGCGCAAGGCGCGCGCATCGCGTCGCACGGGCGCTGCGTCTACCGCTCGCGTACGATGGCCTTCTGCGAGGCCGACATCGTCGACGAGGGCGGCAGGACGGTGGCGCGCGCCTCGGGCACCTTCAAGTACGTCCGACAGAGGCAGACCGCATCATGAGCGACAAGAACCTGCAGATCCTGCTGGCCAGCCGACCGAAGGGCGAAGTCACGCCCGCCAACT
>CALMSQ010000411.1:0-10463 GCA_937872345.1 uncultured Burkholderiales bacterium
TCGTGCGGTGGCGGTAGCGAAGGTCGATCTCCTCCAGGAACGGCACGCGCGCGATCCGGCGTTCGAGCCGCGCGACCAGCGCGTCGGCGCCGCGCGCGACCGCGGCGGCCCCGTCGTCGGCGGCGGGCGGGTCGGCCTGCGCGAGCGCGGTGACCTGCGCGAGCTCGCGGCGCGCCGCCGCGGTGAGCGCCAGCCGTCGGCCGAGCGCATAGCGCAGCGAGCGGGCGACCGCCAGGTTGGCCGGCGTGCCGTGCGTGGCGTAGCCGGCACGCTGCGGCCGCTGCTCGCGGATCTCGCCCAGCACGGTCCGCGCCAGCCGCGGCAGCTCGAGGTCGTCGAAGAAGATCTGCATGAATTCTTCGCGCGACAGCGTGAACGAGAAGTCGTCGGTGCCGTCTGCGTTGCCGCCTTCGTTGCCGGCGCCGCCGTCACCGTCGCCGCCCGACGGGCGGGGTAGCCGGTCGCCCGGCTGGAACTCGCGGTTCCCTGTGTGGACGTACTCCCGGTCGCCGCCGCGCCCGTGCCGGAAGCCCGGCTCGGACAGGTCGCGGGCCGGGATGCCGACCTTGCCGCCGCGCTCCATGTCGCGGATCGACCGGTCGGCGACCATGTCGGCCACCGCCTGGCGGATCTGCGCCCGGTAGCGGCGCATGAAGCGCTCGCGGTTGACCGCGCTGCCGCTGCGGTCGTTCGGCCTGCGGTCGATGATCGCCGACATCGCGCGCGTCCCGTCTTCCGTTGCCCGACGTCGGTTGCCTACTGCGACTTGCGCACGCGCAGGTACCACTCGCAGAGCAGCCGCACCTGCTTCTCGGTGTAGCCCTTGGCGACCATCCGCTCGACGAAGCTGTCGTGCTTGCGCCGGTCTTCGGCCGAGGCCTTGGCGTTGAACGAGACGACCGGCAGCAGCTCCTCGGTGTTCGAGAACATCTTCTTCTCGATCACCTCGCGCAGCTTCTCGTAGCTGGTCCACGACGGGTTCTTGCCGCCGTGCGCCGCGCGCGCGCGAAGCACGAAGTTGACGATCTCGTTGCGGAAGTCCTTCGGGTTGGCGATGCCCGCCGGCTTCTCGATTTTCTCGAGCTCGGCGTTCAGCTGCGCACGGTCGAAGCTCTCGCCGGTCTCGGGGTCGCGGTAGTCCTCGTCCTGGATCCAGTAGTCGGCGAAGGTCACGTAGCGGTCGAAGATGTTCTGGCCGTACTCGGAATACGATTCGAGGTACGCGGTCTGGATCTCCTTGCCGATGAACTCCGCATAGCGCGGCGCGAGCCAGCTCTTGATGAAGTCGAGCCAGCGGCGCTGGGTCTCCTCGGGAAGCCCCTCGCGCATCAGTCGCTGCTCGAGCACGTACATCAGGTGCACCGGGTTGGCGGCGACTTCCACCTGGTCGTAGTTGAACACCGCCGACAGGACCTTGAACGCGAAGCGCGTCGACAGCCCGCTCATGCCTTCGTCGATGCCGGCGAAGTCGCGGTATTCCTGCATCGACTTCGCGTTCGGCTCGACGTCCTTCAGGTTCTCGCCGTCGTAGACGCGCAGCTTGGCGTAGATGCTCGAGTTCTCGGGTTCCTTCAGCCGCGTGAGCACCGCGAACTGCGCCATCATCTCCAGCGTCCCGGGGGCGCACGGCGACAGCGCGAGCGAGCTGCCGGCGAGCAGCTTGCGGTAGATGCGCACCTCCTCGGACACCTGCAGGCAATACGGCACCTTGACGATGTAGATGCGGTCGAGGAACGCCTCGTTGTTGCGGTTGTTGCGGAACGCCTGCCACTCGCTCTCGTTCGAGTGCGCGAGGATCAGGCCCTGGAACGGGATCGCCGAGAAGCCCTCGGTGCCCTTGTAGTTGCCCTCCTGCGTCGCGGTGAGCAGCGGGTGCAGCATCTTGATCGGCGCCTTGAACATCTCGACGAACTCGAGCAGCCCCTGGTTGGCCAGGCACAGCCCGCCGGAGTAGCTGTAGGCGTCGGGGTCGTCCTGCGACAGCGACTCGAGCTTGCGGATGTCGACCTTGCCGACCAGCGACGAGATGTCCTGGTTGTTCTCGTCGCCGGGCTCGGTCTTGGCTATCGCCGCCTGCCGCAGCACCGACGGCTGCACGCGCACGACGCGGAACTGCGTGATGTCGCCGTCGTACTCGCGCAGCCGCTTGATCGCCCACGGGCTCATGATGCCGTGCAGGTAGCGCGCGGGGATCCCGTACTCGGCCTCGAGCCGCGGCCCGTCGCGCTCGGGGTGGAACAGCCCGAGCGGCGACTCGTTGACCGGCGAGCCTTTCAGCGCGTAGATCGGGTGCACCTCCATCAACGCCTTCAGCCGCTCGGCGATCGACGACTTGCCGCCGCCCACCGGCCCGAGCAGGTACAGCACCTGCTTGCGCTCCTCGAGCCCCTGCGCGGCGTGGCGGAAGTACGCGACGATCTGCGAGATCGCGTCCTCCATGCCGTAGAACTCGCGGAACGCCGGATAGCGGCGGATGACGCGGTTGGCGAACAGCCGCGACAGGCGCGGGTCGGTGCGGGTGTCGACGACCTCGGGTTCGCCGATCGCCGCGAGCATCCGTTCGGCGGCACTCGCGTAGGCGAGCGGGTCGCCGCGGCACAGTTCGAGGTATTCGACGAGGGACATCTCCTCGTCTCGCGATCGTGCGTACAACTCGCGGTACGCGTCGAACAGGTTCATGGCGACCTCCTCGCACTGGCAGGGTCGGCCGGCTGCGCCGGTCACGAGTCCACTTCACGCCTGTGGCGGCGCCGGCTGCACGCGAAAGCGACGAACGCCGCGCGCAATGCGACGGACGGCGCGCAGTGTGGCCGCTCGCGGACATGCGCAGCGCGCGACGCGTCGGCCGCTGCCGCTCGGGCCGCGGTGCGCTCGCGACGGGCGGTGCGGCGCCCGCGGGCGTCAGCCCGACAGCGGCCTGAACCGCAGCCGCTCGGGCCGGTCGGCGTCGTCGCCGAGCCGGCGGCGCCGGTCGGCCAGGTAGTCGGCGTAGTTCCCCTCGAACCAGACCACGCGGCTGTCGCCTTCGAAGGCGAGCATGTGCGTGGCGACGCGGTCGAGGAACCAGCGGTCGTGCGAGATCACCACCGCGCAGCCGGGGAAGTCGAGCAGCGCCTGCTCGAGCGCGCGCAGCGTCTCGACGTCGAGGTCGTTGGTCGGCTCGTCGAGCAGCAGCAGGTTGCCGCCGGCGCGAAGCACCTTGGCGAGGTGCACGCGGTTGCGCTCGCCGCCGGAGAGCTCGCCGATCGACTTCTGCTGGTCGGCTCCCTTGAAGTTGAAGCGAGCGACGTAGGCGCGGCTCGGCGTCGAATAGCTGCCGACCTGGATCACGTCCTGGCCGTCGGAGATCTCCTCCCAGACGGTCTTCTTCGCATCGAGGGCGTCTCGGCTCTGGTCGACGTAGGCCGCCTTGACGGTGTCGCCGATCCGCAGCGTGCCGGCGTCGGGCTGCTCGCGGCCCATCAGCATCCGGAACAGCGTCGTCTTGCCCGCGCCGTTCGGTCCGATCACGCCGACGATGCCGCCCGGCGGCAGGTTGAACGACAGCCCGTCGAACAGCAGGCGCTCGCCGAAAGCCTTGCGCAGCCCGTCGGCCTGCACCACGAGGTCGCCCAGCCGCGGGCCCGGCGGGATGTAGATCTCGTTGGTCTCGTTGCGCTTCTGCGTCTCGGTCGACGCCAGCTCCTCGAAGCGCGCGAGCCGCGCCTTGCTCTTGGCCTGGCGCGCCTTCGGATTGGCGCGCACCCACTCGAGCTCGACCTGCATCGCCTTGATGCGCGCCGACTCCTGCTTGGCCTCGATCTCGAGCCGCTGCTCCTTCTGCTCGAGCCACGACGAGTAGTTGCCCTGCCACGGGATGCCGTGGCCGCGGTCGAGCTCGAGGATCCAGCCGGCGACGTTGTCGAGGAAGTAGCGATCGTGCGTGACCGCGATCACCGTGCCGGGGAAGCGCTCGAGGAACTGCTCGAGCCACTGCACCGACAGCGCGTCGAGGTGGTTGGTCGGCTCGTCGAGCAGCAGCATGTCGGGCTCGGACAGCAGCAGCCGGCACAGCGCGACGCGGCGCCGCTCGCCGCCCGAGAGCTTCGTCACGTCGGCGTCCCAGGGCGGAAGACGCAGCGCGTCGGCGGCCACGTCCAGCTTGCGCTCGACCTCCCAGCCGCCGGTCGCGTCGATGCGGCCCTGCAGCTCGCCCTGGCGCTCGAGCAGCCGGTTCATCTCGTCGTCGTCCATCGGCTCGGCGAAGCGCTCGCTGATCTCGTTGAACTCCTTCACCAGTGCCATCGTCTCGCCGAGGCCCTCCTCGACGTTGCCGCGCACGTCCTTGGCCGGGTCGAGCTGCGGCTCCTGCGGCAGGTAGCCGATGCGCAGGTTCGGCATCGGGGTGGCCTCGCCTTCGTATTCGCGGTCGACACCGGCCATGATGCGCAAGAGCGTCGACTTGCCCGAGCCGTTCAGGCCGAGCACGCCGATCTTGGCGCCGGGAAAGAAGCTGAGCGAGATGTCCTTCAGGATCACGCGCTTGGGGGGCACGATCTTGCCCACCCGGTTCATCGTGTAGACGTACTGGGCCATGGAGTGCGATTCGGGTTGGACCGGAGGCGGGAGCCGGGCCCGATTATGCCCGCAGTCGGGTTTTCCCCGCCGGGCGCCGGGGACGGCGCGGCGGCCGCCCCGGCGCCGCGGCACGCCGCGATCGGCTTGATCCAGATCAAGACCGCCTCGAAGGGGTACCCCGGAGGGGGGTCGCGCGCCCCTTGCGGTCCGCCGCCGAATACTGGTAAAACGGTACCGAAATACCGGAGGCGCAGCATGGGCATGCACATCGTCGTCTGCGTCAAGCAGGTGCCCGATTCGAGCCAGATACGGGTCCACCCGGTCACGAACACGATCATGCGCCAGGGCGTTCCGGCGGTGGTCAATCCGTACGACCTGGTCTCGCTCGAAGAGGCGCTTCGCGTCAAGGACCGCTTCGGCGCGCGAGTCACCGTGCTCAGCATGGGCCCGAAGATGGCCGCCGAGGCGCTGAAGAAGTGCATCTCGTTCGGCGCCGACGACGCGATCCTCATCACCGACCGCGTGTTCGCCGGGTCCGACACGCTGGCCACGTCCTACGCGCTCTCGTCGGCGATCCGCACGATCGGCGGCGACCGTCCGGTCGACATGGTGTTCTGCGGCAAGCAGACGATCGACGGCGACACCGCGCAGGTGGGCCCGGGCGTGGCGCGCCGCCTCGGCCTGCAGCAACTGACCTACGTCTCGAAAATCGAGCGGCTCGACCCGGAGGCGCGCGAGATCGTCGTGCACCGCCGCGCCGAGGGGGGCGTGCAGGTGATGAAGACGAAGCTGCCCTGCCTCGTGACGATGATGGAGGGCGCGAACACGATCCGCTTCGCCGACATGGACGCGATGTTCCGCGCGGCGCGCTACGAGGTGATCGAGTGGGACCACAAGGCCGCCGGAATCGGCGAGGTGGCCCGTTGCGGCCTGAAGGGGTCGCCGACCGTGGTGAAGAAGGTCTTCGCGCCGCCGCCACGGGCGAACAAGGCCGAGGTCGTCGATGCCGCCGGCAAGCCCGCGCGCGAGGCGGTCGACGCGCTGCTCTCGAAGCTGTTCGCGAAGCATCCCGACCTGGAAGAGGAGATCGGCCGATGAGCAGCGACGAGCACACCGCGGCGCCGTCGGCCGCCGCGCCGCGCCGCAGCGACGGCGCCGACCTCGGCGCCTGGCGCGGCGTCTGGGTCAACGTCGAGCTCGAGCGAGGCCGGGTGCACCCGGTGTCGTGGGAGCTGCTCGGCGAGGGACGCAAGCTCGCCGACCACCTCGGCGTGTCGCTGTCGGGCGTGGTGCTCGGTCCCGACGACGCGGCGACCTCGCAGGCCTGCGCCGAGGCGTTCCGCCACGGCGCCGACCACGTCCACGTCGTGCGTGACCCGGTGCTCGCCCACTATCGAACCGACCCGTACACGCGGGCGCTCACCGAGCTGGTCGAGCGCAACAAGCCCGAGATCCTGCTGCTGGGGGCGACCACGCTGGGGCGCGACCTCGCGGGCGCCGTCGCCACGACGCTCGGCACCGGCCTGACCGCCGACTGCACCGAACTGCGCATCGACGACGAGACGCGCAGCCTCGCCGCCACCCGGCCGACATTCGGCGGCACGCTGCTGTGCACGATCCACACGCTCGAATACCGGCCGCAGATGGCCACTGTCCGCCCGCGCGTGATGGCGATGCCGAAGCGCGACGCGCAGCGCACCGGCACGCTGGTCGAAGAACGCGTCGCGCTGGCCGAGGACGACGTGGTCACGAAGATCCTCTCCTACATCCCGGACGCCGACGCCGACAAGGCGCAGCTGGCATATGCCGACGTCGTCGTCGCGGGCGGCCGAGGGCTCGGCAAGCCCGAGAACTTCCGGCTCGTGCGCGAGCTGGCCGAGCTGCTCGGCGGCGAGTACGGCGGCTCGCGTCCGGTGGCGCAGGCCGGCTGGGTGAGCGCGGATCGGCAGATCGGCCAGACCGGCAAGACGATCCGGCCGAAGCTGTACATAGCGGCCGGCATCTCGGGCGCGATCCAGCACCGCGTCGGCGTCGAAGGCTCCGACGTGATCATCGCGATCAACAGCGACCCGAAGGCGCCGATCATGGATTTCGCCACCTACGCGGTGGTCGGCGACGCGCTGCAGATCCTGCCGGCGCTCACCGAGGCGCTGCGCGAGCGGATCGTCCGGCGCGTGGCGGCCTGACGACATCGACCAGGAGCAAGCGATGCCCGAGAAATTCGATGCGATCGTCGTCGGCGCGGGGCCCTCGGGCAACACCGCCGCGTACCTGATGGCGAAGGCCGGCATGAAGGTGCTGCAGCTCGAGCGCGGCGAGTACCCGGGCTCGAAGAACGTGCAGGGCGCGATCATGTACGCCGACGCGCTCGAGGCGGTGATCCCGAACTGCCGCCGGCAGGCGCCGTTCGAGCGCGCAGTGCTCGAGCAGCGGATGTGGCTGATGGACGAGCGATCGCACGTCGGTTCGCACTTCCGCGGCACCGTCGACGCCGACGAGCAGCCGACGCGCTACACGGTGATCCGCGCCAACATGGACAAGTGGCTGTCGGGCAAGGCGCAGGACGCCGGCGCGCTGCTGATCTGCGAGACCACCGTCGTCGACCTGCTCAAGCGCGGCGAGCGCGTCGTCGGCGTGCGTACCGACCGCGCCAACGGCGACATCCTCGCCGACGTCGTCGTGCTGGCCGACGGCGTCAACTCGCTGGTCGCGACCAAGGCCGGCCTGCGCCCGCCGGTGAAGGCGCACGACGTCGCGCTGGCGGTCAAGGAGATGCACTTCCTGCCGAAGCAGACGATCGAGGAGCGCTTCAACGTCTCGGGCAACGACGGCGTCGTGATCGAGATGTTCGGGAAGATCACGAAGGGGATGGTCGGCACCGGGTTCCTCTACACGAACAAGGAATCGGTCTCGATCGGCATCGGCTGCATGGTCGAGGACTTCAAATCGGCCGGCGTGAGCCCGTACCAGCTGCTCGAGGAGCTCAAGAGCCACCCGTCGGTGAGGCAGCTGATCGCCGGCTCCGAGGTCAAGGAGTATTCGGCGCACCTGATCCCCGAGGGCGGCTACAACGCGATCCCGACGGTGCACGGCGACGGCTGGGTGATCTGCGGCGACTCGGGGGGCTTCGTCAACTCGGTGCACCGCGAAGGCTCCAACCTGGCGATGACCACCGGAAAGCTGGCTGCCGAGACGATCGTCCAGCTGCGTGACGAGGGGCGCGACTACACCGCCGCGAACCTCAAGCGCTACCGCGGCGCGCTCGAGCAGAGCTTCGTGATGAAGGACCTGAAGAAGTACCGCGACGTGCCGGAGATCCTGCACGGCAACCGGCAGTTCCTGACCACCTACCCCGAGTTGCTCACCCGCGCGGCGCACACGATGCTGAAAGTCGACGGCGTGGACAAGCTGACCAAGGAGCGGGAGATCAAGCGCGACTTCGTGGCCAAGCGCTCGCGCTTCGGCCTGTTCGGCGACGCGATCAAGCTGATGAGGGCCATGCGATGACGACGATCAAGGTCGAAGAGAAGCTGTTCGAGAACCGCTATCGCGTCGACGAGGGGCGTGCCCACATCGCGATCAGGACGCCGGAGATCTGCCGCGACAAGTGCGAGACGCCGTCGTGCACCTGGTGCTGCCCCGCGGGCTGCTACACGAAGGCCGAGGACGGCAGCGTGATCCTGTCGACCGACGGCTGCCTCGAGTGCGGCACCTGCCGGCTGCTGTGCAGCGAGCACCACAACGTCGAGTGGTCGTACCCGCGCGGCGGGTACGGCGTGCTCTACAAGTTCGGCTGAACCTCCCGGCGCGGGCGCCGGGACGGGTTCACTTCGCCTGCAGCCGGTTCAGGTAGTCGACCAGCGCGAGGATGCGCGTGCGGACGAACACCTCGGGGTCGTACGGGGTTTCCATGTAGTACTCCCCCGCCTTGACCTTGTAGTCCTGGCCCCAGATCGGCATCTCGCTCGAGCCGTGCTCGGCGCCGGCGCCCTCGATCGTCTGATAGACGCGCGCGATCGGGAAGACGCCGCCGTTGCGCTTGGCCAGCGTCGTGAGGTCGGGAGCGCTGCGCTTGAGGTACGGGTTGTACGGGCCGTTTCCCTTGCCGTCGGCGCCATGGCAGGACGCGCAGTTCGAGTCGTACTCGCGCTTGCCGAGGTCCTTCGTTGCGCCTTGCTGGGCGAAGCTCGCGCCGCAGAACGCAAGGGCAGCCACGAACAGCGTCCCCCTGGAAAATTTCGATCCGGCCATCTGTACTGCCTCCAGCAATCGCCCCGATACGGGCACCGCCATCTTCCGTCCACAGCGGTGCTGCGGGCTTTGCGTTGCGTCAACCTTGCGAGCGGCGCTCTACGGGGTGCCCCGCAGCCGGCGCGGCGAGCGCTTGCGCCGGGTCGACGAACTCGCGTCCGAGCGCTTGCGCCACCATCGGGTGCGTGATCCGGCCGGCCAGCACGTTCAGGCCGGCGCGCAGCGCCGCGCTCGTTCGCAGCGCGTCGAGGCCGTGATCGGCCAGCGCGAGGCCGTACGGCAGCGTCGCCAGGTTCAGCGCGTGGCTCGACGTGCGCGGCACGGCACCCGGCATGTTCGCGACGCAATAGTGGACGATGCCGTCGACCTCGTAGGTCGGCTCGGCGTGGGTCGTGGGGTGCGAGGTCTCGCAGCAGCCGCCCTGGTCGATCGAGATGTCGACGATCACCGATCGCGGCTTCATCGTGCGCAGCATCGCCCGCGTGACCAGGCGCGGCGTGCTCGCGCCGGCGACCAGCACCGCGCCGACGACGACGTCGGCGGCGGCGAGTTCCTCCTCGATCGCGCTGTGCGTCGACGGCCGGGTGCGGATCCGGCCGGGAAGCTGTGCCTCGAGCGCGCGCAGCCTCGGCAGCGACCGGTTGACCACGGTGACCTCGGCGCCCGCGCCGGCAGCCATCCGCACCGCCTGCGCGCCGGCGACGCCTGCACCGAGCACCAGTACGCGCGCCGGCGCGACGCCGGTCACGCCGCCCAGCAGCAGCCCCGGTCCGCCGGCGTTGCGCATCAGCAGTTGGCCGGCGACGTTGATCGACAGCCGGCCCGCGACCTCGCTCATCGGCGCGAGCAGCGGCAGCGACCCGTCTGCCTCGATCACCGTCTCGTAGGCGATCGCGGCGCAGCCGGAGTCGATCAGCCCCTGCGCCTGCTGCGGGTCGGGCGCGAGGTGCAGGTAGGTGAAGAGCAGGTGCCGGGGCTGCAGCATGGCGAGCTCCGCCGGTTGCGGCTCCTTGACCTTGACGATCAGTTCGGCGGCGTCGAACACCGCGCGCGCGTCGGGCAGGACCGTCGCGCCGGCATGCCGGTACGCGTCGTCGCCGGCGCCGATGCCTGCGCCGGCCTGCGTCTCGACGAACACCTCGTGGCCGCGATGCACGTATTCGCGCACCGACTCGGGCGTCAGGCCGACGCGGTACTCGTGGGTCTTGATTTCCTTCGGAACGCCAACCTTCATCGTGCACTCCCGTGCGATCCGCCCGCGCCCCCGGTGGGCCGCTTCGTCCGACAGGAATCCTAGGCTACCGTGACGGCCGCGCAAAGCGGTAGCGGCCGCGCGAACGCGCGCCGGGGGGCGCTTCCGCCGCCGCGGGCCGCGGCGCCTAGCGCCGCGTGCCGGCGGCGAACACGTGCGGAGCGTGGCAGCCGGTGCAGGTGGCGGGTTCGTGCGGGTGGCCGTCGCGCTGCAGCGTCTTTTCATGGCAGGCGACGCAGCGGTCCCTGGGCACCGCGTAGCCGGTCGCGCCCATCCCCGTGTGGTAGCCGGTGAGGTTCGGCTTGGCCTGGCCGACTTCGGCCGCAGTGTGCGTGCCGTGGCAGGCGTTGCACTTCACGTTGGCCTGCGTCATCTTCGACTGGCGATATCCGTCGAGCAGTGC
>CALMSQ010000412.1:0-2189 GCA_937872345.1 uncultured Burkholderiales bacterium
TTCGCCGACGCGTTGGCGGCGAAAGCGCGCGAGGGCGTGCGCGTGCGGGTGATCTACGACTGGTTCGGCTGCCTGGGCACCGCCTCGCGCGCCTTCTGGGATCGGCTGCGCGACGCCGGCGCCGAGGTGCGCAGCTTCAATTCCCCACGCTTCGACGCCCCGCTCGGCTGGCTCAGCCGCAATCACCGAAAGTCGCTGTGCGTCGACGATCGCGTCGCATTCGTCAGCGGCCTGTGCGTCGGGCAGCGCTGGGTCGGCGACCCGCAACGCGGCATCGCGCCGTGGCGCGACACCGGCGTCGAGGTGCGCGGCCCCGCAGTGGCCGACGTCGCGCAGGCGTTCGCGCGTGCGTGGGCCGAGACGGGCGCGACGATCCCCCCCGTCGAACTGCCCGACGCGGCGGCGATCCCGGCAGCAGGCGGGGCGGAGTTGCGCGTGCTCGCGACGATGCCCGCGGTCGCCGGCCTGTACCGGCTCGACCAGTTGATCGCGGCGCTCGCGCGCGAGAGCCTGTGGCTGACCGACGCCTACTTCGTCGGCACCGCGAGTTACGTGCAGGCGCTGCGCGAGGCTGCGATGGACGGCGTGGACGTGCGCCTGCTCGTTCCCGGCGCGAGCGACGTGCCGATCGTGTCGCCGATCACGCGCAGCGGCTACCGCCCGCTGCTCGAGGCCGGCGTGCGCGTGTTCGAATGGAACGGCCCGATGCTGCACGCGAAGACGGCGGTGGCCGACGGCCGCTGGGCGCGGGTCGGGTCGAGCAACCTGAACGTGGCGAGCTGGCTCGGCAACTGGGAGCTCGACGTCGCCACCGAAGACGCGGCGTTCGCCGCGCGGATGCAGGACGCCTATCTGGCGGACCTGGAACGGTCGACCGAGATCGTGCTCGTCGAACGCAATCGCGTGCGCTGCGTGGGGCCGGACGGTGCGCCCGTTCGCAGGCGTCGCGGCGGGCCGGATCGCGCATCGGGCGCGCGAGGCGCGCGCGGCAGCGCCGGGCAACTGGCGGCGGGGGCGATTCGCGTCGGCAACACGTTCGGTGCGGCGATCGCCAACCGGCGTGTCCTCGGCGCCGCGGAAGCGAAGACGATGGCGCTCGCCGCGATCGGCCTGGCCGTGGTCGCGGTGATCGCCGCGCTGTGGCCGAGGATCCTGTCGTGGCCGATCGCGGTGCTGGCGGGCTGGAGCGCCGCCGCGCTGCTGTGGCGAGCGCGGCGCCTTCACCGGCGGGCGGCCGCGCTGCCGCGAGCGGACGAACCTGCCGACGGCCCGCGCTGAGCGAACTGCGCTCAGTCG
Organism: uncultured Burkholderiales bacterium; assembly: GCA_937872345.1. Lineage (GTDB taxonomy): Bacteria > Pseudomonadota > Gammaproteobacteria > Burkholderiales > Burkholderiaceae_E > Zeimonas. The sequence goes on from CALMSQ010000412.1 coordinate 1,297, forward strand.
CGGTGCTTGCTCCGGCCGTGGCCCCTGCCGCGACCGTGGTCGTCGCCGCGGTGCCCGCCGCGGTCGTCGTCCCAGTCGCCGCGGTGGTCATCGTCGCGGTACACGACCCGGCTGCCGCGGTAGCGTGGCACGTACACCTCGTTGTACCAGCGATCCTGGACGAAATACACCGGGCGTCCGCAGGCGTCGTAGCGGTGGCAGTGCTTGCTCCAGTTCTTCGCGTGGCCCGGAGGGACGTGCAGGTAGACGGGCTGGCGAACGACGCCGACCGGCACTCGCTGGATGATCACCGGCTCCGCGTAGATCACCTGCGGGCGCGGGTAGTTTCCGATGTCGATCTGGCCGTAGAAGCCGGGCTGCCCGATCGACACCGACACGCCGACATCGGCGGCAAGCGTCGGGGCCGCCAGCGCGAACAGCGCCGAGGCGAACAGCATTCGTTTCATGCGGGCGTGCTCCGTCCGTGTGGATGACGTCCATTGTCGAACGCCGCGCGGCGCGCGCGGATGACCGGGGTTGGCGCGGCACGCCGAACGGTCGGCCCGCGCCGCCGGGCGTGCCTCGACCGTCCCGGCCGCGCCCACGCCGACGGGCCCCGTGCCGCAGGTCGGCCCCCTGCGGGTGCGGGACTATAATAAGCATTGCTTACTAAATCCGGCATTCTCCGACGATGCAATCCCTACGCGACGGACTCGGCTTCCTCCTTGCCGACGTCTCGCGCCTGATGCGGCGCGAGTTCGCTCGACGCATGGACGGCAGGCTCTCGATCCTCACATTCGCGCAGGCGCGCGCGCTCGTGCACCTTGCGCGCAGCGAGGGCCTGCGCCAGGTCGAACTGGCGAACCTGCTCGAGGTGCAGCCGATCACGCTGGCGCGCCTGATCGACCAGCTCG
>CALMSQ010000413.1:0-3328 GCA_937872345.1 uncultured Burkholderiales bacterium
GGTGGTGCCGTTCTACGACCGCAGCGGGCTGGTCGATCGCGCGGTGAACACGGTCGGCAAGGCGCTGCTCGAGGCGGTGGTGCTGGTGCTTGCGCTGTTGCTCGCGTTCCTGGGCAACCTGCGCGCGGCGATCGTCGTGGCCTTGATGCTGCCGCTGTCGGCGCTGGGCACCTTCGTACTGATGCGCCAGTTCGGGCTCTCGGCCAACCTGATGAGCCTGGGCGGCCTGGCGATCGCGATCGGCATGCTGGTCGACGGCGCGGTCGTGGTGATCGAGAACGTCGAGACCGCGCTGGCCGGCGGCGACAAGGCGCGGCGCGTGCCGCTGCTGCACCTCGTCTATCGGGCCAGCCGCGAGGTGGCGGCGCCGGTCGCCTCGGGCATCGCGATCATCATCATCGTGTTCCTGCCGCTGCTCAGCCTGCAGGGGCTCGAGGGCAAGCTGTTCGGACCGGTCGCGCTGACGATCGTGTTCGCGCTGGCGGTCTCGCTGGTGCTGTCGCTGACGCTGGTACCGGTACTCGCGTCGTGGCTGCTGCGCACGGCGCCGGCGCACGAGCCCTGGCTCGTGCGGCAGCTGGGTCGACTCTACGAGCGCGTGCTCGCGCTGGCGATGGCGCACGAGCGCTGGTTGATCGGCATCGCGCTCGCGTCGTTCGTCGCCGCCGGGTTCGTCTTCACGCAGCTCGGCAAGTCGTTCATGCCGGTGCTCGACGAGGGCGACATCATCATGCAGCTCGAGAAGCTGCCGTCGATCGGCCTTGACAACACGGTCGCGCTCGACCTGCGCGTACAGAAGCGGATCCTCGATCGCGTGCCCGAGGTGAAGAGCATCGTCGCGCGCAGCGGCTCCGACGAGCTGGGCCTGGACCCGATGGGGCTGAACCAGACCGACACCTTCCTGGTGCTCGCGCCGCGCGAGCAGTGGCGCAACCCCGACAAGGAGTGGCTGACCGGCGAGCTGCGCAAGGTGATGGACGATTTCCCCGGGGTCGCGTTCGGTTTCACGCAGCCGATCGACATGCGCGTATCGGAGATGCTGACCGGCGTGCGCGGCGACGTCGCGGTGAAGATCTACGGCCCGGACCTCGCCACGCTCAACCGGCTGGCCACGCAGGTCGAGGCGGTGCTCGCGTCGTTGCCGGGCGCCACCGACACGCTGACCGTCCGCAACGAGGGCGTGCAGTACCTGCAGGTCGGCATCGACCGCCTGGCCGCCGGCCGCGTCGGGCTGAACGCCGAGCGCGTGCAGGCCGACCTGCGCCGCTGGGTCGAGGGGCAGCCGATCGGCGTGGTGCACGAGGCCGGGCGTCGCACGCCGATCGTCATTCGCGGCAGCGAGTCGCTACGCGCGTCGCCGGCCGAGTTCGAGGCGCTGCGCCTGACGACCGACGCGGGTGCGTCGATTCCGCTGGCCTCGGTGGCGACGCTGCGGCGCGCCGACGGGCCGGTGCGCATCGACCGCGAACAGGCGCAACGCTACGCGGTGGTCCAGACCAACGTGCGCGGCCGCGACCTCGTCGGCTTCGTCGACGATGCGCGCACAGCGGTGGCCCGGCAGGTCGAGCTGCCGGGCGGCTACACCGTGGCCTGGGGCGGGCAGTTCGAGAACCAGCAGCGCGCCGCGCGCCGCCTGTCGTTCGTGATCCCGGTGGCGCTGGCGCTGATCGCGTTCCTGCTGTTCTCCACCTTCGGGTCGCTGCGCCAGATGCTGCTCGTGATCTCGAACATTCCGCTGGCGCTGGTGGGCGGCGTGTTCGGGCTGGCGATCGCCGGCGAGTACGTGTCGGTGCCCGCGTCGGTCGGCTTCATCGCGCTGCTGGGCATCGCGGTGCTCAACGGCGTCGTCATGGTGAGCTACTTCAACCAGCTGCTCGGCGAGGGCGTGCCGCTCGACCGGGCCGTGGTCGAAGGCGCGCGGCGCAGGCTGCGCCCGGTGATGATGACCGCGTCGATCGCCGCCGGCGGGCTGGTGCCGCTGCTGTTCGCGACCGGCCCCGGCTCGGAGATCCAGCGGCCGCTCGCGATCGTGGTGATCGGCGGCCTCGTCTCGTCGACGATGCTCACGCTGCTGCTGCTGCCGTTGATGTTCCGGCGCTTCGGCGTGCCGTCGTCGCGCCCGCCCGTTCCGGAGGTTCGACCATGACCGTGCCGACGCCGCTGGTGTGCCTGATCCTGCTGATTCCGACGAGCGTCGAGGATCGCGTCGTCGACTGGCTGCTCGAGCGTGCCGACGAGCGCATCGAATTCAGCGTTCATCGGGTGGCCGCGCGCGGCCCGCTGGTGCAGCTGGCGGCCGCAGACGAGCGCGTTCAGGGCTTCGCGGAGCGGGTCGAGGTGAAGCTCATCCTCGAGCGCGAGCTGTGCCTGGCGCTGCTCGGCTCGCTGCGCGAGCTGCTGCAGGGCGTCGAGGGCGGCTACTGGACGCTGCCGGTGGAGTGCTTCGACACGTTCGGCCACCTGTCGGCCCAGGCAATCGCGGGAGGACAGGCATGAGGCGCCATGGATCGTGGCGCGCCGTCGCGCTGGCGGCGATCGGCCTGGCCGTGGCGGCGACTGCGCACGCCGGCGACGAGGCGCTGCTGCCCGCCGATCGAGAGGTGGCCGCGGTGCTTGCGCGTACGCCCGCATGGCGCGCGGCGCGGCAGGCGATCGAGACCGAACGGGAAGCGCGCCGGCAGGGGGTCGTCGGCCCCCAGGAGTGGATCGGCAGCGTCAACGTCGCGCAGCGCCGGATTCGCGATTCCGCGCTGGGCAACACCCTCGAATGGGAGGCCGGCCTGGACCGGACGCTGCGCCGCCCGGGCAAGCGCGACGCGGCCGACAGGCTCGGCGGCTCGCGCGTCGAGCTCGCGCAGGCGATGGGCAGCCTCGCGTGGCGCGAGCAGGCGCGCGCGCTGATCGATCGCTACGGCGCGTGGCTGCGCGAGCGCGAGGCCGCGCGCGTCTGGCGCGAGCAGGTGGCGCTGCTCGAGGCGCAGGCCGACGCGGTGGCGAAGCGGCAGCGACTGGGCGACGCGGCCCGGATCGAACGGGTTCAGGTCGACGCCGCGCTCGCGCAGGCGCAGGCGCAGGGCGTGATTGCCGAGGGGCGCGCACAGGCCGCGCGAGAGGCGCTCGAGCAGCAGTTCCCGGGGCTGGCGTTTCCGCAGCCCCCGAGCCTGCCCGATCCGCCGGAGCTGCCCGCGGACGAGGGTGCGTGGATCGATGCACAGCTCGCGCACGCCCCTGAGCTCGAGTCGGCGCGCCGCGAGTTGCAGGTCGCCGAGGAGCAGCTTCGCGTCGAACAGCTCGAGCGTCGCCCCGACCCGACGGTCGGGCTGCGGCT
>CALMSQ010000414.1:0-3114 GCA_937872345.1 uncultured Burkholderiales bacterium
CCGCTGATCTTCATCACCGGCCACGGCGACGTGCCGATGGCCGTGTCGCGGATGAAGAAAGGCGCGCACGACTTCCTCGAGAAGCCGTTCAGCGACGCGCAGCTGCGACAGCTGGTCACCGAGTGTCTCGCCCGCGCCGAGGCCGCGCACCGCGACCTGCGCGGCGACCGCGAGGCCAACGAGCGCATCGAGCGACTCACCGGCCGCGAGCGTCAGGTGCTCGACCTGATCGTCGCCGGACGACTGAACAAGCAGATCGCCGACGACCTGGGCATCAGCATCAAGACCGTGGAAGCCCACCGCGCCAACATCATGGACAAGCTCGGCGCACGCACGATGGCCGACCTGATGCGCATCGCGCTCAGGGCCGGCGCTTCGCGCGCGGAGTGATCGGGCCGTAGCCCGGGGTCTTGCGGGCCCGCGCGCGCAGCGCCCGGACCAGGCCCTTGACCGCCGCGGACGCCCCGAGCGGCCGCTGCCCGGCGAGGTAGTAGACCTCGGTCCCCACCGGCACGAAGTCGAGCCCGAACTGCAGCGCGGCCGCGCGCAGGCCGAATCCTGCGTCGGCCGCGCCGGCCGCGACCGCCGCCGCCACCGCGAAGTGCGTGAACTCCTCCTGCTCGTAACCGTGGATCTGGCCGGGCCGCAGCCCGCGCTCGGCGATCAGGCGGTCGAGCCAGGCGCGCGTGCCCGCGCCGCGCTGCCGGTTCACGAAGCGCAGCCCGGTACGTGCCAGGTCGGCCACGTCGCGCACGCGCAGCGGATTGTCGCGGGCCACGATCAGGCCCTGCTCGCGGCGCATCACCGGCTCGACGAACAGCCGCGCGTCGTGGAACGGCGCCGGTCGGGTGCGAGGCGGCGCGAGCGGCTCGGGAAGATGGAAGCCCGCGAGCTCGGCCTCGCCACGATCCAGTGCGGCCAGCGCAAGCTCCGAGCCGACGAAGCGGACGTTCACGCCCGACGCCTCGCCGGCCGACAACGCCTCCTGCAGCAGCAGGTCGTGGCTCGCAGCCAGCACGAGCGCGCGGCGCGCAGCGTCGCGCACCGACTCGAGCACCTCGGCGATCGATTCGGCCGGCGTCGCCAGGCGTCGGGCGGCCTCCCGCTCGAAGCGTGCGCCGGCCCGCGCGAGCGCCGTGCCCGCCGCCGTCGGCTGGCTGCCGTGCCCCTTCACCCGTTCGACCAGGACGACGCCGAGCAGTCGCTCGGCGCGCACGATCTTGCCCCAGGCGCTGCGGTACGACATCCCCAGCGCCCGCGCCGCCGCGCTGACGCGCGGCGACGCCTCCAGCGCGGCGAGCAGCCGCGCCAGCTCGGACAGGTCCAGCGAATCTGCGCCGACCCGCAGCGCGATGCGGTGCGTGATCTCGAGCATGGCCCGTGAATATGCAAGTGACTACCTATTGAATGATACGCCAGGCGACTTCTCTATACTCGCGCGGTGTTCACGGAATCCCTCGCGCAGGCAATCGGCCTGCTGCAATCCTTCGAGAGCGACGTCGTCCAGATCGTCACGCTGTCGCTGCGCGTGAGCCTGAGCGCCGTCGCCCTGGCGACCCTCATCGGCATGCCGCTCGGCGCGCTGGTCGCGGTGTCGCGGTTTCCCGGGCGCGGCGCCGCGGTCGTCCTGCTGAACAGCTCGATGGGCCTGCCCGCCGTCATCGTCGGCGTCGTCGTCTACCTGCTGCTGTCGCGCAGCGGCCCGTTCGGGACGCTCGGGCTGCTGTTCACCCCGTCGGCGATGATCGTCGCGCAGACCTGCCTCACGCTGCCGCTGATCGCGGCGCTCGCGCGCCAGACGATCGAAGACGCGTGGCGCCTGCACGGCGAGACATTGCGCTCGCTTCGCGTGCCGATGGCCTCGCGCGTTCGGGTCCTGCTGTGGGACTGCCGCTTCTCGCTGGTCGCCGTCGTGCTGGCCGGACTCGGCCGCGCGCTGTCGGAAGTGGGCGCCGTGATGATCGTCGGCGGCAACATCGACCGCGCGACACGGGTCATGACCACCGCGATCGCGCTGGAGATCAGCAAGGGCGACCTGGCGCTGTCGATTGCGCTGGGCATCGTGCTGATGGGCCTCGTGCTCGCGCTGAACCTGGTCGCCAGCGGCGTGCGCGCCGTGGCGATGCACCGCTATGGCAACTGAGCCGCTGCTGAGCCTGCGCGCGATCGCGTTCCGCCCGAACGGAAGGACGGTGCTCGACTCGATCGACTTCGAATGGCGCGACGGCGTGCGCACCTGCGCGCTGATCGGCCCCAACGGCGCCGGGAAGACGGTGATGCTGCGCACGATCCACGGCCTGCTCGAACCCGACTCGGGCGAGGTGCGCTTCGAAGGCCGCCCGCCGCCCGACAAGGGGTTCTCGTTCGAGGGACAGGCGCTGGTCTTCCAGCACCCGTCGCTCTTTCGCGGGTCGACGCTGGACAACCTGCTGCTCGTGCCCGATTCGGCCGGGCGCGGCCGGTGCGAGCGCCGCGAGCGCGCGCTGGCGATGCTCGAACGCGTCGGCCTGCGCGCGCTCGCGGGCGCGCCGGCGCTCAAGCTGTCAGGGGGCGAGCGCCAGCGACTGGCGCTCGCGCGCGCCTGGCTCACCGAACCGCGGCTGCTGCTGCTCGACGAGCCCACCGCCAGCCTCGACCCGTCGGCCACCGACCAGGTCGAGCAACTGATCCGCGACATCCGCGCGAGCGGCTGCAGCGTGCTGCTCGTCTCGCACAACCTGGGCCAGACAGCCCGCCTCGCCGACGAAGTCGTCTTCATCCACCGCGGCCGGCTGCTCGAACGGCAGCCGACCGCGACGTTCTTCGATCACCCTCGCACCAGCGAGGCTCGCCAATTCCTTCAGAGAGCACTGCCATGGCAACTTTCCAGCGCCGCGTGAGGATTCAACCGAAAGCTCCTTTGGGGTCCCGCCCGAGGGTGGCCCAACGGAGGAACCGCCTGCGGGCGGGCTTGGCCGCTTTCGCCGGCACGCTGCTGCTCGCTGCCGGCCTCGCCTCGCCCGGCGCCGCGCACGCGCAGACGTCGATCACCGTCGCTTCGACCACGTCGACCGAGCAGTCGGGCCTGTTCCACCACCTGCTGCCGGCGTTCGAGAAGAAGACCGGCATCCAGGT
>CALMSQ010000415.1:0-5058 GCA_937872345.1 uncultured Burkholderiales bacterium
CTCCGAAGGTAACCAACGACGTTATGACAGGCAGGGGCGTGAACGTCTGTCCTTCATCAAGCACGCTAGAGACTTGGGCCTGACGATCGAATCCATCCGGGAGCTTCTCGATCTCAGCGCACATCCGGAACGCCCTTGCGACGGGGCGGATCGCATTGCTGTGGAACAGCTGAAAGCGGTCCGCGGACGTATCGAGAAGCTGAAACGGCTCGAAATGGCGTCGCCGTTCGTTCGGGTTGAGGATGGAGATCTCCCAGCCGAGCTTTTCTTCGAGCGTCGCCAGGATCTCGTCCAGGTTGCGGACGCGGACGAGGTCTCCGGGCTTCAGGTCGAGCGGCGTCGCGGGCGTCTTCTTGAGCGTGCCCTGTTCCATGAACGGGAAGCCGCAGCCTCCGCGCAGCGCCTGGAACCAGTTGAACGCGGCGAGCAGCAGCCACCGGAGCACCACGGCGAGCCGCTGGTTGCCGGACACGACGTCGCGGAAGAACGGCCGCGGGTCCCACCACGGGCAGGGCTGGCTCGCCTTCTTCAACTCGGTGATCTGGCAAGCGTACCGCGTCCCTTCCTCCGGGCCGTCGGCGTCGCGGGTCGCCGAGCGCAGCAGTGCCTGGGGGACCTCCGACGCGGCCAGCGTCTCGGGTGATTCCGCCGCGGCGGCGTTCACGCCTACGCTCCGGTGGATCTGGACCGGGTGCTCGTGCTCGTGGTCGGCCTGCGCCTGCCCGACCGGCTTCAGCCATTCTTCGCGCCAGAACATCAGGCAGCGCGCCTCGCATCCGCCGTGAAACGCTCCGTCGCAATGCAGCCCCTGGAGCGAGACGGTGCCCGACAACTGCCGGTAGCCGGTCTTGTCGATCGTCTCGCAGATCTTCGTGACTTCGTTGAAGACCCTGAATCGACGCCCGCAATACCGGACCATCTCGGGCATGAACGGCAGCCCGCCCAGCGCTCCGCACGCGTCCAGCGACGCCATGATTTCGGCGAGGCTCCTGACCTCGACGACATCGCCGGCTCTAAATTCCATCGACACGGGCCTCCCGTTCGTTGGCGCGGCCCACGCGGCGGCGCTTGCGGTCGTCGGCGCCGAGCGCCAGCAGTCCGCCCAGTCCTACCGCGCCCATCAGCGCCGATGCCCCCAGCAGCAGCAGCGCCGGAAGCCAGGTCAGCATCCGGTAAGCCGGCGCTCCCCACCACAATCCCGCAGCGATCGCGACGCCGGCGAGCGCAGCGGCGAAGGCGAGAATCGTCGACTTGAGGTAGCTGAGTCTGTGATCGATCATTTCGTTCGTCCTGTCAATGCGCACGCCCATGCATGACCCATTGCCCCGCCTCCAGGAGGTCGTCTGCCAGCGCGCGTCGGCTCCAATACCAGCCGCGCAACAGCCGCGGAAGCAGCCGCAATTTTGTGGCGGTCGAGATTGGCGCAGACAGGACGGCGCCCGACCATCCGAACTGGTTCCGCCAACTCTGAAACAGCATGGCCGCGCCCCGGCTTGGATAGAAATGGCGCATTCTGTCCTCGGTGCTGCGCAGGCCTGTAGCTGTCTCCGGGCTCATCCGGCGGTAGAAGAGGTAATCCGGAATCTCGACGATCTTGCCCAGCAACGCCAAGCGGCCGATGAGTACCACGTCGGCGGTGTCATAGGCGGGGATGAGCCGCGTGCGATGCAGTGCGGACATCCGGATCAATCCGTTCATGGCGTTGTTTAGTCGCATATGCGAGCGGACATGCCAGAAGCGGGCTGTGGGATCGTCCTGCTGCAGATCAAGATTGTCTTCAAAGTCGGTGGCATCGCCGAGCGAAGCGGCGTACAGGCGAGTTCTCGGGTAGGCGACGACGACCTCCGGACGCGCGTCGAGAATCTCGACGCAACGTTCGAGAAGGCTGGGTGCGCACCAGTCATTGCAGGATGCCCACTTGAAATACCTGCCGCGCGCCTCACGAACGAGGAGGGAATAATTTGCATTGGCGCCGAGATTGGCCGCCCGTCGCACGACGCGGACGCGCGGGGCGGCCTTTACGTAGCGGTTCGCGACTTCGACCGTCGCGTCGGTTGACGCGTTGTCGCCGACGATCAACTCGAAGTCGCCGAAGGATTGCGCCAGAAGGGATTCGATCGCCGCGGCGATCGTCGCTTCACCGTTGTAGGCCGGCATGCCGATCGACACCTTCGGAACGTTGCCGGTTCGATTCATCAACTGAGCACCGGATGCTTGCATGTTGCTTGGGGGTGTCGTTATAGCATCGCCAGCCGCACGCGTGCTGTGACGAATTCCCGAGCCGACCGGTGCGCGGTCGAGCAGGCGCTCGCGGACGGTGCCAGCTGTTGCGTTTCGCGCCTTCCGGCGCCGCCGCATGCGGAATTTCCGGACGCGATCACCGATCTGCGGCAATCTTACTATTCCGTTCGGCCCGATCCGCTACCATCGGCACCCCCGATCCGACCGATTCTCTCCCCGTGGCGAAGGTCCTCTATCTCACGCACCGCATCCCCTATCCGCCGGACAAGGGGGACAAGATCGCCACCTGGCACATCCTGCGCCACCTCGCCGCGCGCCACGAGGTCTACCTCGGCTCGTTCGTCGACGACCCCGACGACTGGCAGTACGAGGCGAAGATGCGCAGCGTCTGCGCCGACGTTCTGCTGCGGCCAATCCACCCGAAGCTGCGCCGGCTGCGCAGCCTGACCGCGTTCCTGACCGGCGAATCGATCTCTGCGGTCTATTACCGGGACGGCCGGATGCGCGACTGGGTCGACCGGACGGTGCGCGAGCGGGGTATCCGCCACGCGGTGCTCTACTCGTCGCCGGTCGTGCAGTACGTGGCCGGCACCGCGGGCCAGGGGATGCGGCGCGTCGCGCACTTCTCCGACGTGGATTCCGAGAAGTGGCGCCAGTACGGCGCGGCGCACCGCGGCCCGGTGGGCTGGGTTTACCGCCGCGAGGCCGACCGGCTGCTCGCGTTCGAAGCCGAGATGGCCGGCGCGGGGGAGGCCACCGCGTTCGTCACCGACGCCGACGCCGAATTGTTCCGCAAGCTCGCTCCGCAGGTCGCCGACCGGGTCGGCGTGATCGAGAACGGCGTCGACACCGCCTATTTCGATCCGTCGGTGCCGTTCGAGACGCCGTACGCGCCGGGCGGTCCGGTGATCGTCTTCACCGGCGTGATGGACTACTGGGCCAACGTCGACGCGGTGACCTGGTTCGCGACCGAAGTGCTGCCGCGCGTGCAGGCGCGAATCGCCGACGCGCGCTTCGCGGTCGTCGGCAGCCGCGCCGGCGCCGACGTGCAGGCGCTGGCGAATCGCCCCGGCGTGCTGGTCACCGGCCGCGTGCCCGACGTGCGGCCCTACCTGCGCCACGCGGCGCTGTCGGTGGCGCCGATGCGCATTGCCCGCGGCACGCAAAACAAGGTGCTCGAGGCGTTCTCGATGGCCAAGCCGGTGCTGATGACCAGCGGCGCCGCTGAGGGGCTGCGGCCGGTCGACTGGCTGGCCAGCCAGGTCGTCGACGACCCGCAGCAGTTTGCCGATCTGGCCGTCGAGGCGCTGCAGCGTCCCGCCGAACGGCCGGCCGCCCGCGACTACGTGCTGGCGAATTACAGTTGGGACGCGCACCTGCAGAGACTCGACCGGATGCTGCAGGCCTGAGACGCGATGAGCGAGCCGCACCTGATCGTCTACAGCAGCCTCTTCCCCAGCGCCGCCGCGCCGGCCGCGGGCACCTTCATCCGCGAGCGGATGTTCCGGGTGGCCCGGCAATTGCCGATCGTCGTCGTCGCGCCGCAGCCCTGGTCGCCGTTCGACTGGCTGGTGCGCCGCTTCCGGCCGAGCTTTCGCCCGCAAGCGCCCACGCACGAGACGATGGACGGCATCGAGGTCTACCGGCCGCGTTTCTTCTGCCTGCCGGGCGTGCTCAAGCGGCTGGACGGGCGCTTCATGGCGATGGCGACGCTGCCCACGATGCGCCGGCTCGCCCGGCGCTTCGGTGCCGCGGTCATCGACGCGCACTTCCTCTATCCGGACGGCTGGGCCGCGACCCGCATTGCTGCCCGGCTCGGCCTGCCGGTGACGATCACGATCCGCGGCAGCAAGGACGAGTGGCTGATCGGCACCGACCGCGAGCCGATGCTGGTCGAGGCAATGCGCTCGGCCACCCGGCTGTTCGCCGTGTCGCAGGCGCTGGCCCGAAACGTCGCGCAGCGCCTGGGCATCGACGCCGCCAAGGTCACGGTGATCGGCAATGGCGTCGATCTCGAGAAGTTCGCTCCGGTCGATCGCGCCGAGGCGCGCCGCCGCCTGGGGCTCGCGCCCGACGCGAAGGTGATCATCGGCGTGGGCAACCTGATCCCCACCAAGGGCTTCCACCGCGTGATTCCGCTGCTGCCGGAACTGCGGCGGCGTCATCCGGGGCTCGTCTACCTGATCGTCGGCGGCGGCGCTTCGCAGGGCGACCAGCGGGGGGAGCTCGAGGCGCTGGCGCGCCAGCACGGCGTGGCCGACATCGTGCGGTTCTGCGGCCGCCAGCCGCAGGAGGCGCTGAAGTGGCACTACGGCGCCGCCGACGTCTTCGCGCAGGCGACCGAGTTCGAAGGCTGGTCGAACGTGCTGCTCGAGGCGATGGTCTCGCGCTTGAACGGGCACTCGAGCGCGTCGGGCGCGAACTTCGTCAAGGACGAGACCGACTGCCTCGCGCTCTGGGAGAAGAAGCTCGAGGATCGAAAGCTCCGGACGCGGAGCGAGATGGACGACATGCGCGCGAAGGTCGAGCAGCACGCGGCCAATCTCGCTGCCCTGATGATCACCTACCCATCGACGCACGGCGTCTACGAAGAAACCGTCAAGGACATCTGTCAGTTGGTGCACGACAACGGCGGACAGGTTTATCTTGACGGCGCGAACCTTAACGCACTCGTCGGGCTTTCGCGGCCCGGTGACATTGGCGGCGACGTTTGCCACATGAACCTGCACAAGACCTTCTGCATTCCGCATGGCGGCGGCGGTCCCGGTGTCGGCCCGATCGGCGTCGCCAGGCACCTGGCTCCCTACCTGCCCGGGC
>CALMSQ010000416.1:0-3693 GCA_937872345.1 uncultured Burkholderiales bacterium
ACGATGTCCGTTAGGATAGCGTCGATGGGAAGGCGACGGGACGCCCCGTCTGTCGGCCCGATGTTCCGACGCACTCGAAAGCGAGGTGAACCATGGTAACCAAGAAGACTCTCCTGGCTGTTGTCGTCGCGTCGACCGCGCTCGCGGGTTGCGCCAACATGACCGAGACCCAGCAGCGCACGGCGGTCGGTACCGGCGTCGGCGCAGTCGTGGGCGCTGCGCTGGGCAGCGCAGTCGGCGGCAGCGGTGGCGCGACGCGTACCGGCGCAGTGCTCGGCGCGGCTGCCGGCGGCATCGGCACCTATGTCTGGTCCAAGCGGATGGAAGACCAGAAGAAGGCGATGGAGCAGGCCACGGCCGGCACCGGCGTCGGGGTGTCGCAGACCGCCGACAACCAGCTGAAGCTCGACATTCCCAGCGACATTTCGTTCGACACCGGTCGCGCGGACATCAAGTCGAATTTCCAGCCGATCCTCGACCGCTTCGCGCAGACGCTGAACGCGAACGCCGGCACGACGGTGCGCATCGTCGGCCATACCGACAGCACCGGGTCGGATGCGGTCAACGATCCGCTGTCGGTCAACCGCGCGGCGAACACGCGGCAGTATCTCGCGGCGCGCGGCGTCGATCCGGCGCGCATCTCGATCGACGGCCGCGGCTCGCGCGAGCCGATCGCCGACAACAGCACGGCAGCTGGCCGGGCGAAGAATCGCCGCGTCGAGATCTACGTGGCCGAGGCTGCGCCGCGCTGACGCCCGGGTGCCCTCTCGCGGCCGATCGGTCGCCCCGAGGGCATGAAAGCAGAAAGGCCCGCCAGAAGGCGGGCCTTTCTCTTCGTTGCGACGACTGGCGGCCCCTGGGGGGCCGCCGCGGCTCTTACATGCCCATGTCGCCCATGCCGCCCATGCCGCCCATTCCCGGGGGCATGCCGCCGGCGGCCGGCTTGTCTTCCGGCGCCTCGGCGACCATCGCCTCGGTGGTGAGCATCAGGCCGGCGACCGACGCGGCGTTCTGCAGCGCGGTGCGGGTCACCTTGGTCGGATCGACCACGCCCATGTCGAGCATGTCGCCGTAGGTGGCGTTCGCGGCGTTGTAGCCGAAGTTGCCCTTGCCTTCGAGCACCTTGGCGACCACCACGCTCGGCTCGTCGCCGGCGTTCGCGACGATCTGGCGCAGCGGCTCCTCGATCGCGCGCAGCACGATCTTGATGCCGGCTTCCTGGTCGCCGTTGTCGCCCTTGACCTTGATGCTGGCGCGAGCGCGCAGCAGCGCGACGCCGCCGCCGGCCACGATGCCTTCCTCGACCGCGGCACGGGTCGCGTGCAGCGCGTCTTCGACGCGGGCCTTCTTCTCCTTCATTTCGACTTCGGTGGCGGCGCCGACGCGGATGACGGCCACGCCGCCGGCCAGCTTGGCGACGCGCTCCTGCAGCTTCTCGCGGTCGTAGTCGCTGGTGGCTTCCTCGATCTGCGCGCGGATCGCCTTGACGCGGGCCTCGATCGCCTTGGTGTCGCCGGCGCCGTCGATGATCGTGGTGTTCTCTTTCGCCACTTCGATGCGCTTGGCGCGGCCGAGGTCCTGCAGCGTGGCCTTCTCGAGCTGCATGCCGGTCTCTTCCGAGATCACGGTGCCGCCGGTCAGGATGGCCATGTCCTCGAGCATCGCCTTGCGACGATCGCCGAAGCCCGGGGCCTTCACCGCAACGGTCTTCAGGATGCCGCGGATGTTGTTGACCACCAGCGTCGCGAGCGCCTCGCCCTCGACTTCCTCGGCGATGATCAGCAGCGGCTTGCCCGCCTTGGCGACCTGCTCGAGCACCGGCAGCAGCTCACGGATGTTGCTGACCTTCTTGTCGTGCAGCAGCACGAACGGGTCGTCCAGCACCGCGACCTGCTTGTCGGGGTTGTTGATGAAGTACGGCGACAGGTAGCCGCGGTCGAACTGCATGCCCTCGACGATGTCGAGTTCGTTCTCGAGCGACTTGCCGTCCTCGACCGTGATCACGCCTTCCTTGCCGACCTTCTCCATCGACTCGGAGATGATGCGGCCGATCTCCTCGTCGGAGTTCGCCGAGATCGAGCCGACCTGGGCGATTTCCTTGCTGGTCGTGCACGGCTTGCTGATCTTCTTCAGCTCGTCGGTCAGCGCGTGAACGGCCTTGTCGATGCCGCGCTTGAGGTCCATCGGGTTCATCCCGGCGGCCACGTACTTCATGCCCTCGCGCACGATCGCCTGCGCCAGCACGGTCGCGGTCGTCGTGCCGTCACCGGCGAGGTCCGAGGTCTTGGAAGCGACTTCCTTGACCATCTGCGCGCCCATGTTCTCGAACTTGTCCTTCAGTTCGATTTCCTTGGCGACCGAGACGCCGTCCTTGGTGACGGTCGGGGCGCCGAACGAGCGCTCGAGCACGACGTTGCGGCCCTTCGGGCCGAGCGTCACGCGAACCGCGTTCGCGAGGAGATTGACCCCGTTCACCATGCGGCTGCGGGCGTCGTCGGAAAAGAAAACCTGCTTGGCTGCCATCTGCTTTTTCTCCTGGAACCAGTTGATTCGTGTGGCTTATTCGACCACGGCCATGATGTCTTCTTCGCGCATCACCAGCAGTTCATCGCCGTCGACCTTGACGGTCTGGCCGCTGTACTTGCCGAAGAGCACCTTGTCGCCGACCTTCACGCCGAGCGGGCGCACCTTGCCGTCGTCGCCCACCTTGCCACCGCCCACGGCGAGGATTTCGCCCTGGTCCGGCTTCTCGGCGGCGTTGTCGGGGATGACGATGCCCGACGCGGTCTTGCGCTCGTTGTCCAGACGTTTGATGATCACGCGATCATGCAGCGGACGGAGTTTCATGCGAGGTAGCTCCCAAGTGATTGAAAATACTGAGAAAATCTGGAGGCCGGCAGGCCGGCTTCCGGTATCCCCGCGGGTGGGCGCCACACGTTCCGGCGGAATCCGGTCACGTTCCTGTTAGCACTCACCGCTGGCGAGTGCTGATTGTAGGAACTCGGCGCCCGGATTTCAAGTGAAACCGGGGTCCGGGGTGGGGAAACCAGAAGCAAAACGGCCGCCCGAGGGCGGCCGTTCCGTCAGGTGCCGGCGTTCCCGGGAGGGAGGCCGGCCTGGCGCGCGAGTCGCTTTACAGCGGGCGGATCGCCGAGGCCTGAAGGCCCTTCGGGCCCTGCTTGACCGCGAATTCGACGCGCTGCGCTTCCTGCAGCGTCTTGAACCCGTTGCCCTGGATTTCGGAGAAGTGCGCGAAGAGATCCGCGCTGCCGTCATCGGGGGCGATGAAGCCGAAACCCTTGGACTCGTTGAACCACTTGACCACGCCGGTCACTCGATTGCTCATGTTGCGCTCCATTCGTTACGCGTTAGGACATACACCGCGGGCGAACCCGCCGCGGCGGCAGACGAATCAAGAGGCACAACCAGGTATTCGAGACGCGCTGCGCGGAGGCAGGCAGGCTTGACACGCAAAGATGATCTACTTGAACTGAATGCCGGCGAACAATAACCGATCGCGACGGCTTTGTCGAGCGGATTCCACGGCGGCGCTGGAGGCGGCGCACTAATCGCCGCCTCGCCAGGTGCCTTGCGCTATTCGGGCTCGACCCCCAGGGCCACGAGGAAGCGCGACACCATGTTGTAGGTCGCGACGGTGCCGACGAACTCGACCAGCTCGCGCGGCGGCAGTGC
>CALMSQ010000417.1:0-3692 GCA_937872345.1 uncultured Burkholderiales bacterium
CGCAGGCCCGAGGCGAGGGCGCTGCGTCCGGTGAAGAACGACAGCGTCGCGCCGACGCCGAACAGCGACGCGGCGGCAAGCGCCATCGACGTGAAGAATGCGCGCTGGCCCTCGCCGAGCAGGAACGGCAGCAGCGGGATGAGCGCCCCCGCCGCGAACGCGAGGAACGACCAGGTCGCCGCGCCCCACGGCGACCCGAGCTCGTCGGGGTTCAGGCCGAGTTCCTCGCGTGCGAGCGTGTCGAGCGCGCGCTCGGGATCGGCGATCAGCGTCTGCGCGAGCCGTTGAGCGTCGTCGCGCTCCATCCCCTTGGTCTCGTAGATCAGCGCCAGCTCGTCGGCCTCGGCCTGCGGGTACTCTTCGAGTTCCTCGCGCTCCAGGCCGATCTGGTACTCGAACACTTCGCGCTGCGAGCGCACCGACACGTACTCGCCAGCGGCCATCGAGAACGCGCCGGCCAGCAAGCCGGCGACGCCGGTCAGCAGCAGCGTGCGCGGCTCGGCCGCGGCGCCGGCCATGCCCATGATCAGGCTCGCGTTCGACACCAGCCCGTCGTTGACGCCGAACACCGCGGCGCGCAGGTTGCCGCCGCCGGTGCGGTGCCGCCGCCCGATCTGGTCGACGCGGGTGACGCTGGGGTGGCCCGGCGACGGCGCGGCCGAATACACGGACAGGCCGCGGACCTTCAGCGCGGAGAAGACGCTGCGCATCGGCCGGATGCCGATGCGGCGCGCCAGCGCCAGCGCAGCCCGGGCACGAAAACCGAGCGGCGCATGGGCAGGTATCGGCTGGCCGGCCGCGCGAAGCTTGTCGGCCCAGAGCCCGGCCTGCTGTGCGGCGACTTTCGACAGGTCACCGTACATCCGCGCGATGCGCGCGTCGGTCTCGATCGCCGACAGCTCGACGTACAGGCGCGATGAGCGGGCCTCCTCGAGGTAGCCCTCGCGCGCGGACTCGGCGTCGTGGTCGGGGGATCGGTTCGGGGTGTCGCTCATCGGATCGGTGCAGTCGGCTCCGCGCTGCATTGTAGGCGCTTCCCGCAGGCGCTTGCCCGGGCCGGAAGCCGGCGTGGCGACGGGTGACAGGCGCGCGGCTGCGGTGCGAAGATTCGTGGGATACCGTGTCGACGCTCCGAACCCTCCTGCTCACTGGCGTGGCGATGGTCGCCTTCGCGGCGAACTCGCTGCTGTGCCGGCTCGCGCTGGCGCAGCCGCGCATCGATCCGGCCAGCTTCGGGTCGATCCGGCTGGTCTCCGGAGCGCTCGTTCTCGCGTTGATCGTGCGGATGCGCGCGGGAAGCGATGCCCCGCCGCGCAGCGACTGGCTCGCGGCGACGATGCTGTTCGCCTACGTCGCGCTGTTCTCGTTCGCCTACCTGAGCCTGCCGGCCGGGACGGGCGCGCTGATCCTCTTCGGCGCCGTGCAGCTCACGATGCTGGGCGCAGGGCTTCGGGCCGGCGAGCGCTTCGCACCGGCCGCGTGGGCCGGGCTGGCCGCGGCGATCGCGGGGCTCGTCTACCTGGTTTCACCGGGCGTTTCCGCCCCCGCGCCGCTGGGCGCGACCTCGATGGCGCTGGCCGGCGCCGCCTGGGGGGTCTACTCGCTGCGCGGCCGCGGCATCACCGATCCGCTGGCCGCGACCGCGTCGAATTTCGCGCGCGCGGTGCCGCTGGCGCTGGCGCTGTCGGTGCTCACTGCTGGCGCCGTGCACGCCGACGGTCCGGGCGTCGCGCTGGCCGTCGCGTCGGGGGCGCTGAGCTCCGGAATCGGCTACGTCATCTGGTACGCCGCCCTGCGCGGGCTGACGGCCATGCGAGCCGCGACCGTGCAGTTGTCCGTGCCGCCGATCGCGGCAATCGGCGGCGCCCTGATGCTGGCCGAGCCGCTCACCCCGCGGCTGATGCTCGCGTCAGCCGCCATCCTCGGCGGCATCGCCGTCGTGCTGGCGACCCGGGCGCGCGCCGTGGCGCGCGGCGCGACGGGCCACTGAGCCCGCGCCATGCTGCAGCGCCGGTTGACAATTCACGGGCTCGTGCAGGGGGTGGGGTTTCGCGCTTCGCTGGCGCTCGAGGCGCGGCGCCTCGGATTGGCCGGCTGGGTCCGCAACCGACGGGACGGCTCGGTCGAGGCGGTCGTGGCCGGCGACCCGGCGGCGGTCGAGGCCCTGACGCGCTGGGCGGCGCGCGGCCCGACGGCGGCGCGCGTCATGCGGGTGGACGTCGGGCCGGCGAGCGGCGAGTTCGTCGGCTTCGATATGCGGCCGACCGACTGAGCCCCGATACTCCATACCCCTTTAAGGTAATACCGTCGCTATCATTAGGGTTATGGACGCCTTCCGGGCGCGCCATGAACATGCAGGACAGCGGTCGCGGGGAGAGGCCTCGCGCCGGAAACGACAACAGGGCAGCAGGAGACACCGTGAAGCTCAGGATCAGTCAGATTGCGCTGGTGGTGGCAGGTTGCATGGCACCCGCGCTCGGTCACGCGACCAACGGCTACTTTTCGCACGGCTACGGCATCAAGGCCAAGGGGATGGCCGGCGTCGGCATCGCGCTGCCGCAGGACGCGATGGCCGCGGCGACCAACCCCGCCGGCATGGCCTTCGTCGGCAACCGGATGGATTTCGGCCTCGACGTGTTCATGCCGGCCCGCGAGGCGGAGATCAGCGGAAACGCCGCCGGCCTGAACGGCACCTACGACGGCGACGGGCGCAACATGTTCTTCGTGCCCGACTTCGGCTACAACCGGATGATCAATCCGAACCTGTCGGTGGGCGTGGTCGTCTACGGCAACGGCGGCATGAACACCACGTACGAGAAGTCGCCGTTCTCGGCCTGGGGCGTCACGGGCACCACGGGCGTCGACCTGACGCAGCTGTTCATTGCGCCGACGGTGGCCTACAAGATCACGCCCGACCACGCGATCGGCGTGTCGCTGAACCTCGCGCACCAGCGTTTCTCTGCGTATGGCCTGCAGCCGTTCACGATGATGTCGGCGGACCCGACGAAAGTGACGAACAACGGCGAGGATTCGTCCTCCGGCTGGGGCGTGCGCATCGGCTGGACCGGCCGCATGAGCGACACGGTGACGCTCGGCGCGACCTACCAGACCAAGACAAAGATGGGCAAGTTCAAGGAGTACGCCGGCCTGTTCGCCGATGGCGGCGACTTCGACATTCCGGCCAACTACGGCGTGGGCATCGCGTTCAAGGCCACGCCCAAGCTGACCGTGGCTGCCGACGTCCAGCAGATCGACTACAGTGGCGTGGGCTCCGTCGGCAATTCGATGTCTGCCCTGATGTCGGGGATACCTCTCGGCGGCGCCAACGGCCCCGGCTTCGGCTGGCGCGACATGACGGTGTTCAAGCTCGGCGCGAACTACCAGTACAGCGACAAACTCACGCTGCGTGGCGGCTTCAGCATGGGCCGGCAGCCGATTCCTTCGAGCGAAGTCACGTTCAACATCCTCGCCCCCGGCGTGATCGAGAACCACCTGACGCTCGGCGCGACCTGGCAACTCGGCGGTGGCAAGGAATTGAGCGTCGCCTACATGCACGGCTTCAAGAAGACCGTGAGCGGCGGGTTGCCGCCGGGGATGCCGCCGGCAGGCTTCGGCGGCGGGACGGCCGACCTGCGCATGAGCCAGAACTCGCTGGGCGTCGCATTCGGCTGGCAGTTCTGACCGGAAACACG
>CALMSQ010000418.1:0-4751 GCA_937872345.1 uncultured Burkholderiales bacterium
TACGGCTACTACGACGCGCTGGCCAGCACCTGTCGCGACTGGCAGATGGTCCACGGCGGCAGCGCGGAGTCGCCGTTCCGCCCGCTCGTCGTGTCGCGCGACGGCGCGCCGTTCACGGCCGCCAACGGCATCCGCATCACGCCCGATGCCAGTCTTGCCGAGGCGCACGCCGCCGACATCGTCTGCGTCACGGACCTGGCGATTCCGCCCGACGAGCCGCTCTGCGATCGCTACGACGCCGAGGCGAGGTGGCTGCGCGAGTGCCACGCGGCCGGCGCGACCGTTACCTCGTCCTGCTCGGGCGCCGCGCTGCTGGCGCGCACGGGGCTTCTCGACGGCCTGGATGCCACGACCCACTGGGCCTATTGCGACGCGCTACGCCGGCAGTATCCGCGCACCCGCTGGCATCCCGAGCGCGGGCTCGTCTTCGCCGGCGCCGGGCAGCGCATCGTGATGGCCGGCAGCGGCATCGCGTGGCACCAGCTCGTGCTTTCACTGATCGCCCGCCATGCAGGTCCCGAGGCGGCGATGCAGGTCGCGCGGATCAACCTGATGGACTGGAACACGACGAGCCCGATCGCCTACGCGTCGCTGCGCCACGGCGCACAGTCGTCCGACCCGGTGGTGATGCGCTGTCAGGAATGGGCAGCACGCAACTACCACGCCGAGGCGCCGGTCGCGCAGATGGTCGCGCTGTCGGGCCTGCCCGAGCGCACCTTCAAGCGGCGGTTCGCACAGGCCACCGGGATGAGCCCGATCGAGTACGTCCACACGCTTCGCCTGGAGGAGGCCAAGCAGATGCTGGAAGCGGGCGACGACCCGGTCGAAGCCGTCGCGCTCGAAGTCGGCTACCAGGACGCGAGCTTCTTCTCGCGCCTGTTCCGCCGCCGCGTCGCGCTGACGCCGGCGCAGTACCGTCGCCGCTTCGGCAGCCTCAAGCGCCGCCTGGCGGCCGCACAGCCCGATCCGGACGCGCCGCCAGATGCGCACGCGCGGCCGAAGATCCCGTGAACTCCCGCGCGTAGCGACCCAGCAGCTTGCCGATGCGCGGCAGCTCGTAGCCCAGCTGCGTGAAGGCGATCCCGCGGTCGAACGCCTCGCCGTACTCGGCGATCAGCCCGTCGCGCAGCCGCAGCTGCGCGATCCCTTCGAACACGACCACCTCCCCGGCGCTCTCGGGTTCGAGCGAGCGGTAGCTGAACACGTAGCGCGCATATCCGAGATCGCTCGAGGCGACGACGTCGCGGAACTGCCAGAAGAAGGCCTCGCCGCCCACGTAGAAGCGATCGAGCATCGCGGCGATCGCTTCGCGCCCCTCGTGCACGCCGAAGAATCCGTCGTGGTAGCGCCCGTCCGGCGTGAACAGCGACGCGAACCCGTCCGCATCGTGCGCGGCGACCGCCCGGGCGAATCGCCCGAGCAGCGCGGACAGGTGCGCAGCCCCGGCCGCGTCAGCGGTCATCGCCCAACGGCAGCTCGCCGGCCAGGTAGCGTTGCCGGTAGGTCTCGAAGGGCATCTCGTCGGCCGCCTCGATGCGCCGTTGCGCGGCGAGCGACTCCTCGGCCATCAGGCGGAAGCGCTTCTCGGAGCCCTCGTCGAACGGCAGGGCGAGCAGCGCTTCGCGGTGCCGCACGGACCGAGCCAGCGCGAAACGCGAGAACGAATTGTCGAAGGCCTGGGCCATCTCGCGCAGGGTGCGCGCCGAGGGCGTGAGCGACGGATCAGCCAGCAGCGCCCCGGCCGCGGCGAGCGCGTCGCGATGAGGGGTGGCGCCTTCGGCGCGCCGGCTCGTCGCCGCGTCGAGCGCCGCCGCGATCGGCGCGCACTCTTCCAGCAATTCGCGGCCCCACTCGACGAGGCTCACCTCGTGGCCGCCACGCTCGAGGCGCAGCCCCGGCTCGCGGCCGTTCTGCGCGACCTTGTGCTGGTTGCGCGACATCTCCGCGATCTCGTCGGGCGTGTCGCGCGGGCTCTCGTCGAGCAGGCAATGCAGCAGGAACACATCGAGGAAGTGCAGCGTGCCCGCCTCGATCCCGATCGGCGAAAACGGATCGAGGTCGAGGCAGCGCACCTCGACGTACTCCACGCCGCGTTCGGCGAGCGCTCGCAGTGGCCGCTCGCCGGAACGGATGCTGCGCTTGGGGCGAATCGTTCCGTAGAACTCGTTCTCGATCTGCAGCAAGGTCGCGGCCAGCTGGCGGTACAGCCCGTTGCCGTCGTGGATGCCGATCCGCTCGTAGGCCGGATACGGCTCGCTCAGCGCGCGAGACAGCGACTTCGAGTAGCTGTCCAGGCAATTGAAGCTCACCGCCAGCGCGGCCTGCGCGTCGCTCTGGTAGCCCAGCGGTCCCATTCGCAGCGATGTCGCGTGCGGCAGGTGCAGCGTGCCTCCCTCGAGCTTCTGCAGGTTGTGCGGATGCCCGGCCAGGAACGTGCTGCACGCCGCAGGCGAGGCGCCGAACAGGTAGAGTAGCAACCACGAGCGACGCCGGAAGTTGCGGATCAGCGAGAAGTAGGACGCGGTGCGGTAGTCCTGCTCCGAACCGTCGTGGCCGTGGGCCCGCTGCAGGATCGGCCAGGCCGCCTCGGGCATCGAGAAGTTATAGTGGATGCCCGAGATCGTCTGCATCCGCCGCCCGTAGCGGTGCGACAGGCCCTGCCGGTAGACGGTCTTCGCGCGACCGACGTTCGAGGTGCCGTAGCGCGCGAGCGGAATGGCGTCATCGGCCGGCAGGCCACAGGGCATGCTCGCCGCCCACAGGATCTCGTTGCCGATCCCGCGATGCACTGCCTGGTGGATCGCGGTCAGCTCGGCGAGACACGACTGCGTATCCCGGTGCACGCCGGTGATCAGCTCGAGCTGCGACTCGCTGAAGTCGGTGGTGATATGGGGGTGGGTCAGCGCCGACCCGAGCGCCCGGGGATGCGGGGTGTCGGCCAGCATGCCGTCGTCACGGGCGCGCAGGCTCTCCTTCTCGATGCCACGCGCAAGCGCCCCCAGCAATTCGGACGGCAGCAGGCGAAGGCGGTCGTTCAGGCGGCTCAAGATCGGGGACTCCACCGGTTCCGATGCCCGTCGCGGTCCGGCGGGCGTCCGGCAGCGATCTTACCTGCTTGCCGCAGGCGAGCCGCGGCTCAGGGCATCCGCGACGCCAGGCGAACCGTCTCGCCTGCCACCATGAACGTGCCGTAGCCGCGGTGGTGGAGCGTGCGCGGCGCCCCGCGAGACCGGTCCGCCCAGGCCGCGACGACCTCGAGGACGAAGAATCCGTACTTCGCGACCATCCGCGTGTCGACGACTCGGCACTCGAGGCTTGCGAAGCACTCGCGGATCAGCGGCGCCGAGACGCGGCTCGCGGGCACGGCCGTCAGGCCGAACGTGGCGAACTTGTCGACGTCGCGTCCCGACGTGTTCCCGCATCCGACCACCTTCTCGGCGAGGTCGCGCTCCGGAACGTTGATCGCGCACTCGCGCGTGGCCTTCAGTGCCGCGAAGCTGTAGTTGCGGTCGCTGACGACACAGCCGACCAGCGGCGGCTCGAACTCCATCATCGTGTGCCATGACAGGGTCATGACGTTCGGGCGCCCCTTGCGCGCCGTCGTGAGCAGCACGACCGGGCCGGGCTCGAGCAACTGGTAGACCTTCGACAGGGCGAGCGCGCGCCGGGCCACTTCGACCTCCTCGTTCGAACGCCCGGCGTCGACCCGCACCTTCACGCGGATCGAAGCACGGCCGATTCCGCGACACTACACTCGATGGCCTCGAACCAGGGAGAGCAAGGCATGTCGAAACAACTGGAGCAACGCGTCGCCATCGTCACCGGCGCAGGTTCGGGCATCGGGCGCGCGGTCGCCCTCGCCTATGCGGAGGCAGGGGCCCGGGTCGTCGTCTCGGACATCGGCGAGGCGGGCGGCCTGGAGACCGTCGCGCAGATCGCGGCAGCCGGAGGCGAAGCCTGCTTCGTGCGCGCCGACACCTCGAGCGCGGCCGACAACGAACGGCTGGTGGCCGAGGCGGTGAAGCGCTACGGCGCGCTGCACGTCGCCTGCAACAACGCCGGCGTAGGCGGAACCGGCGCCGACGTCGGCGACTACGCGCTGGACGAGTGGCAGCGCATCATCGGGATCAACCTGTCCGGCGTGTTCTACGGGATGCGCTACCAGATCCCCGCGATGCTCGCGGCCGGAGGCGGCGCCATCGTGAACATGGCCTCGATCCTCGGCCAGGTCGGCTTTCGCGGGCACTCGGCCTACGTGGCGTCCAAGCACGGCGTGATCGGCCTGACGCGCACCGCTGCGCTCGAGTACGCGGCGCGCGGGATCCGCGTCAATGCGGTCGGCCCGGCGTTCATCGACACGCCGCTGCTGGCCAACCTCCCCGACGAGGCACGCTCGGCACTGGTCGGCCTGCATCCGATCGCCCGCCTCGGCAAGGCGTCCGAGGTCGCCGAACTGGTGCTGTGGCTGAGCTCCGACAAGGCGTCGTTCGTCACCAGCAGCCACTACCCGATCGACGGGGGCTACCTGGCGCAGTGACCGCGACCGGACGACGTTGCCGCGCGGCGCCTGCGCGCGCTGCCGCCCCTGCGACCGCGGGCAGCGCCGCTCACCCGCCGCCAGGCAACGAATCACGCGGAAAGTCGCGCTCGAGGTCGACGGTCGAACGCCGGCCCAGGTGCATGAAGTTGCGCGCGAGCCAGCCGTCGGCGGCATCGTAGCCGAGACGGTGCAACTGCGACAGCGTCGCCGG
>CALMSQ010000419.1:0-6957 GCA_937872345.1 uncultured Burkholderiales bacterium
TTCGACGTCGACCTCGCGAGCGAGTTCTTCCAGGGCTTCGTCAACCACGCGCAGGTCACGCTGCACGTCGACAACCTGCGCGGCGAGAACGCCCACCACCAGTGCGAGACCGTGTTCAAGGCGTTCGCCCGTGCGTTGCGCATGGCCGTCGAGTTCGACCCCCGCGCCGGCGGGCGCATTCCCTCCACCAAGGAATCGCTTTGAGCGAGCGAAGGGAGAAGGGGGAAGGGGGAAGGGGGTGCTGATCGCGGTCGTCGACTACGGGATGGGCAATCTGCGCTCGGTGGCGAAGGCGCTCGAGCACGTCGCGCCGAAGGCGCGCGTGGTCGTGTCGGGTACCGCTGCCCAGGTCGACGAGGCCGACCGCGTCGTATTTCCCGGCCAGGGCGCGATGCCCGACTGCATGCGCTATCTCGACGCGGCCGGCCTGCGCGAGGCGGTGCTGCGGGCCGCGCGCACCAAGCCGCTGTTCGGCGTCTGCGTGGGCGAGCAGATGCTGTTCGAGCGAAGCGAAGAGGGCGACACCGAAGGGCTCGGCGTGCTCGGCGGACAGGTGACACGGTTCCGGCGCGACGCGATGCGTGCGCCCGACGGCGCGGCGCTCAAGGTGCCCCACATGGGCTGGAACCGCGTCGTCCAGGCGCGCGCGCACCCGATCTGGTCGGGCGTGCCCGACGGCGCGTACTTCTATTTCGTGCACAGCTTCTACGCGGTGCCCGCGGCCGGCGAACTGTCGGTCGGGGAAACCGAGTACGGGCTTCGCTTTACCTCGGCGGTGGCGCGGGATAACATTTTCGCGACCCAGTTCCACCCGGAGAAGAGCGCAGCCAACGGCCTGAGGCTCTACGAGAACTTCATCCACTGGCAACCCTAGCCCGCCGCGCCCGCCGGCAGGCAGCCTTCCCGGACGGGTGCGGCCGCGCCGCGACCCGACAAGCTTCCGAACCGACCGTCACCATTGCGATGCTCCTCATCCCCGCCATCGACCTGAAGGACGGCCGCTGCGTCCGCCTCAAACAGGGCGACATGAACGCCGAAACCGTCTTCTCCGACGACCCGGGCGCCGTCGCGCGGCACTGGGTCGAGCAGGGGGCCCGCCGCATCCACCTGGTCGACCTGAACGGGGCCGTGGCCGGGCGCCCGCGCAACGAGGCGGCGATCCGCACGATCGTCGACGCGGTCGGCGGCAACGTGCCGGTGCAGCTCGGCGGCGGCATCCGCGACCTCGACACCATCGAGCGGTATCTCGACGACGGCATCAGCTACGTGATCATCGGTACCGCCGCGGTCAAGAACCCCGGCTTCCTGCACGACGCCTGCAGCGCGTTCCCCGGCCAGATCATCGTCGGGCTCGACGCCCGCGACGGCAAGGTCGCCACCGACGGCTGGAGCAAGCTCACCCGCCACGACGTGCTCGACCTCGCGAAGAAGTTCGAGGGTTACGGCGTCGAGGCCGTCATCTATACCGACATCGGTCGCGACGGCATGCTCACCGGCGTGAACGTCGAGGCCACCGTGCGGCTCGCGCGCGAGCTGCGCATCCCGGTCATCGCGTCGGGCGGCTTCGCCAGCCTCGAGGACGTCGAGAAGCTGTGCGCCATCGAGGAAGACGGCGTCACCGGGGCGATCCTCGGCCGCGCGCTGTACGAGGGCAAGCTCGACTTCCGGGCCGCGCAGGCGCGCGCCGACGAGCTCAACGGCTGAGCGCGCCGCGCCGATGCTCACCAAGCGCATCATCCCCTGCCTCGACGTGACCGCGGGGCGCGTCGTGAAGGGGGTCAATTTCGTCGGCCTGCGCGACGCCGGCGACCCGGTCGCGATCGCGCGTCGCTACGACGAGCAGGGCGCCGACGAGCTCACCTTCCTCGACATCACCGCGTCGAGCGACGAACGCGACATCATCCTGCACGTGATCGAGTCGGTAGCCGAGGAAGTCTTCATCCCGCTGACGGTGGGTGGCGGCGTGCGCGCGGTCGACGACGTGCGCCGGCTGCTCAACGCCGGTGCCGACAAGGTATCGATCAACACGGCGGCACTGCAGAACCCGCAGCTGGTCGCCGACGCGAGCGCCCGCTACGGCGCGCAGTGCATCGTCTGCGCGATCGACGCGAAGGCGGCCGGCCCCGGGCGCTGGGAGGTTTTCACCCACGGCGGGCGCAAGCCGACGGGTCGCGACGCAATCGAGTGGGCGCGCGAAGTCGAGCGGCTTGGCGCCGGCGAGATCCTGCTCACCAGCATGGACCGCGACGGCACGAAGCAGGGCTTCGACCTGGCGCTCACGCGCGCGGTGGCCGACGCGGTGGGCGTGCCGGTCATCGCCTCCGGAGGCGTGGGCACGCTGCAGCACCTGGCCGACGGCGTCACCGAGGGGCGCGCCGATGCGGTGCTGGCGGCCAGCATCTTCCACTTCGGCGAGTTCACCGTCGGGCAGGCCAAGCGCTACATGGCCGAGCGCGGCATCCCGGTGCGGCTCGACTGACGCGGGCACGGCAGCCATGGATCCCGCGAGCACCGGCAACCCGCGCGGCGACAGCGCCTGGATGGACGAAGTCCGGTTCGACGCCGACGGTCTCGTGCCCGCGATCGCCCAGGAGGCGTCGACCGACCGCATTCTCATGGTGGCCTGGATGAACCGCGAGGCGCTCGCCGAAACCGCCGCGACGGGCCGCGCGGTCTACTGGTCGCGTTCGCGCGGCCGCCTGTGGCGCAAGGGCGAGGAGTCCGGGCACGTCCAGTCCGTCCGCGAGCTGCGCCTGGACTGCGACGGCGACGTGGTCCTGCTGAAGGTCGAGCAGATCGGAGGCATCGCCTGCCACACCGGTCGCCACTCGTGCTTCTTCAGGCGCCTCGAGGACGGGCGCTGGGTCGTGGTCGACCCCGTGCTGAAGGACCCGGAGTCGATCTACCGATGACGCGTCGAAGCGATGCGAAGACAGGGGGCGCGGCGTCCGCCGGCGCGGCGTCCGGCGATGCGGGCGCGATCCTCGATCGGCTGGCGGCCGTGCTCGAATCGCGCAAGGGGGGCGACCCCGAACGTTCCTACGTCGCGCGGCTTTTGTCCAGGGGGCCTGACGCGATCCTGAAGAAGATCGGCGAGGAAGCGACCGAAACCGTGATGGCCGCGAAGGACGGCGCGCCCGAGCGGATCGTCGCCGAGACCGCCGACCTGTGGTTCCACTGCCTGGTGATGCTGGCCCATTTCGGGTTGTCGCCGCGCCAGGTGCTCGACGAACTGGCCCGCCGAGAGGGCCTGTCCGGACTGGACGAGAAGGCCGCGAGGAAGTCCGGTCCCAGGGAGGATGCCTGAGTGAGCACGCATACCGGAGCGACGGCCGGCGGCCAGGCGCCGTCGGGCCAGAAGGCCGACTGCCTCTTTTGCCGGATCGCGCGCGGGGAGATTCCGTCGCGAAAGGTCTACGAGGACGACGAAATCGTCGCTTTCCACGATATCCACCCGTCGGCCCCGGTGCACTTCCTCATCGTTCCCCGGCTGCACCTCGAGAACCTCTACGACGCCGACATGAAGTACCAGGCGCTGCTCGGCAAGCTGCTCGGCGTGGCCGGCCAGCTCGCGCGCGAGCAGGGCGCCGTCGACGGATTCCGGGTGGTAGTCAACAACGGAAGGGTGGGCAGGCAGGAGGTGTATCATCTCCACGTACATGTGCTTGGCGGGCCAGATCCACTCGGTTCCGGCATGAACCGCACCTGACGGGAGTACGACATGGGAAGTCTTAGCATCTGGCACTGGCTGATCGTGCTGGTGATCATCATGCTGATCTTCGGGACCAAGAAGCTGCGCAACATCGGGTCCGACCTCGGCGGCGCAGTGCGCGGGTTCAAGGAAGGCGTCAAGGAAGGCACCGAGAAGGCGGCCTCCGAATCGCAGCAGGCATCGTCGAAGACCATCGATGTCGAGGCCCGCGAAAAGAGCTGATCGACGCATCGAGCGCCCCGTTTCGCCTGCGAGCGGTCGCCTGCGGCCGCTCGCGTCGTTTCCGGGGGCCGCGATGGCCGGTCGGCCGACTGCCTGAGACGCGAAGATGTTCGATTTCGGTTTCTCCGAGATGGTCATCGTGGCGATCGTGGGCCTGATCGTGCTCGGCCCCGAGCGCCTGCCGAAGGTCGCGAAGCAGGCCGGGCAGTGGCTCGGCAAGCTTCAGCGCTACGTCGCCGACGTGAAGTCGGACATCAACCGCCAGATGGAACTCGACGAATTGCGCAAGCTCCAGAGCGAGGTCACCGGCGCGGCGCAGAACCTCGAAGCCACGCTCAAGTCGACGATCTCCGAGACCCAGTCGCAGTTCGACTCGATCGCTGCCGACCTCGACGGCACGAAGGCCGGCGCCAGCGAGCCGGCCACCGACTGGGACAAGGTCTACGCGCAGCGGCGCCTGCGCGAGCGGATCCACGACCGGCGCATCGAGCGCGAGAAGGAGCTCGGGCACAAGCGTCCGAAGCGCCGTCACCACTGACACGGCCCGGTCCGCGCGCCGCGCGGCACCGGCCCAGCGGGCGCCCGGGCGCCCGCAGCCCGATCCGATCTCCATGAGCCAGGAAGAAAGTTTCGTCTCCCACCTCGTCGAACTGCGCGACCGGATGATCCGGTCGCTGGTGGTGGTGCTCGTGCTGTTCGGCGTGTGCTTCTACTTCTCCGGCGAGATCATGAAGTTCCTGTCGCTGCCGCTGTATCAGGCGCTGCCGCCGGGCACCAAACCGATCTTCACCGACCAGGCCGGCGCGTTCTTCACGCTGACCAAGGTGTCGTTCCTGGCCGCGGTGCTGCTTTCCCTGCCGTGGATCATGTACCAGGCGTGGGCCTTCGTCGCGCCGGGCCTGTACGAGCACGAGAAGAAGTTCGCGCTGCCGCTGATCGTCTCGAGCATCTTCTTCCTGGTCGTCGGCATCTCCTTCGCCTACTGGTTCGTGCTGCCGGCCGCCTACAAGTTCTTCTTTGCGTTCGCTTCGCGCACCGGCGCCGACGTGCTGCAGGACCTGCAGAAGTACTGGGACTTCACGCTGGCGATCTTCTTCGGCTTCGGCCTGACCTTCGAGGTGCCGGTGGCCGAGATGCTGCTGGTCAAGCTGGGCATGGTCACGACCGGGCAGCTGCGCGCGGCGCGCCGCTACGTGGTGGTCGGCGCCTTCATCGTCGCGGCGGTGCTGACCCCACCCGACGTGCTCAGCCAGTTCATGCTCGCGATCCCGCTGATCCTGCTCTACGAGCTGGGCATCGTGCTGGCGGGCTTCATCAAGGCGCGCAGCCGCGCTCCCGACGACGATGAGGCTGCGGAGGCGGGTTCGGGCGAACCTGGCGGCGCGAGCGTCGCGCCGGCGCCGGTCGACCCGACGCTGCCGGGCGGAGGGCAGCGCTAGCTCGCCCGACCGTCCTCGCGCTCACTCGCGCGGGGCCCCCGGCTTCGGACGCTTGCCGATGCGGATCGGGATCTCGATCGTGCTGCTGTCGCGCACGAAGCGGAAGCGCGCGGTCGATCCCGGCTTGAGCTGCGCGATCACGTTGAGCATCGTCGCAGTGTTCGTCACCTGCTGCCCTTCGACCTCGACCAGGATGTCGCCGACCTTGACGCCGGCGCGATCGGCCGGCCCGTTGCGCATCACGCCGGCGATGATCGCGCCGTCCTTGCGCGGCAGCTTGAACGCCTCGGCCAGCTCGGGAGTGAGGTCCTGCGGCTCGACGCCGATGTAGCCGCGGGTGACCGAACCGGTGGCGACGATCTGCTCCATCACCTGGCGCGCGGTGCTGGCCGGGATCGCGAAACCGATGCCGAGCGACCCGCCGGTGCGCGAGTAGATCGCCGTATTGATGCCGAGCAGCCGGCCTTCGGTGTCGACCAGCGCGCCGCCCGAGTTGCCCGGGTTGATCGCGGCGTCGGTCTGGATGAAGTTCTCGAAGGTGTTGATGCCCAGTTGCGTGCGCCCGAGCGCGCTGATGATGCCCATCGTCACGGTCTGTCCGACGCCGAACGGATTGCCCACCGCCAGCACGACGTCCCCGACGCGCGCGGCGTCGGCATTGCCGAACGCGATGGCCGGAAGGTCGGACAGGTCGATGCGCAGCACGGCCAGGTCGGTCTCCGGATCGGAGCCGACGACCCGGGCGCGCGCACGCGAGCCGTCGGCCAGCAGCACTTCGATCTCGTCGGCGCCTTCGACGACGTGGTGGTTGGTGAGCACGTATCCGTCGGCGGAGACGATGACTCCCGAGCCGAGGCTGTTGGCCTGTTGGCGATCGCCGAACTGGTCGCCGAAGTATCGGCGGAACAGCGGGTCGCCCAGCAGCGGGTGATCCTGCGGCACCCGCGCGGTCTTCATCGTGTAGATGTTGACCACCGCCGCGGTCGCCCGCCGCGCCGCCTCGCTGTATGACAGAATCGGCGTGACGCGGGCTGCGGCAGTGCCGGTAGCCGGCGGGGTATCGCCGGCGGCTGGCTCCACGATGGCGCCGGGTGCGGGCGCAGGCGCCGACAGCGGCGGCCGCTCGCGCACCAACCGCTGCGGAAGCCATTCGGGACGCAGCGTCGCGAACGTGAACAGCAGCGCCAGCAGGATCGTGACCGCCTGCGCAAAGACCAACCAGAGCTTCTTGAGCATGACTCGGCGACGCGGAGAGGGACGCACGGAACGCGGTTCGGCTGCCGCGGCGGTGACCGCCGCCGAATTGTCGGCGTGCTTCGAGGAGGTACTCGGGGCGAGCAGGTTCGCCGATTATTGCCCAAACGGCCTGCAGGTGGAAGGCGAGCGCCCGATCCGCCGGCTGGTGAGTGGCGTCACCGCGAGCCTCGCGCTGATTCGCGCTGCGGTCGACGACGGCGCCGACGCGCTGCTGGTTCACCACGGCTGGTTCTGGCGCGGCGAAGATCCGCGGGTGACGGGCACGCGGCGTGCCCGGCTGGCCGAAGTGCTCGGCCACGGCCTGCACCTGTTCGCGTATCACCTGCC
>CALMSQ010000420.1:0-1998 GCA_937872345.1 uncultured Burkholderiales bacterium
CGCTGGCCAAGACGGTTGCGCGCAGCGCGGATGCATGGTGGCTGAACTACGCCGCGCAGCCGCTGCTGTGGCTGTTGCCGGCTCTGGGCATCGGGGGAGCGCTGCTGGCCGCGGGGCTGGTGAGCAGGGGCCGCACGCTGTCGGCGTTCGTCGCGTCCTCGCTGGCGATCGCGGGCGTGATCGGTACGGCGGGGGCCGCGATGTTCCCGTTCGTGATGCCGTCCTCGACGATGCCGAACGCGAGCCTGACGGTCTGGGACAGCGTGTCCAGCCACCTGACGCTGGGGCTGATGTTCTGGGCGACGCTGATCTTCATGCCGCTGATCGTCCTCTACACCTCGTGGGCCTACCGCGTGATGCGCGGCAAGGTGACCGTCGCGCAGATTCGCGCCAACGACCACACCGCTTACTGAAGGAACTCGCCCATGTGGTACTTCGCCTGGATGCTGGGTGTCGGCTTCGCGGTGCTGCTGGCGATCCTCAACGCGATGTGGGGCGAGAACGAGGCAGCCCGCCGCGAGGCCGCCGAGGGCGGCGACGATGGAGCCCGGCAGTGAGCACGACGATGCCACCCGCGCCGTCGCGCATCCGGTTGCCAAGCCTCGCCGTGGCGCTGGCCATCATGGTCGGCGGCACGGCGTATCCGCCGCTGATGGCCGACAGTGCAGGCCAGGCCGATCACGGCCTGGCGATGGCGCTGTTCTGGGCGATGAGCGCCGGCTTCGTGCGCGGCGTCGGCTTCGTGCCGCGGACCGCGGCGTGGCGCTGGCTGTTCTCGGGCTGGGCCTGCGCGGCAGCGCTGGCGCTCGCCGGCGCACTGAAGTGGATGCACTGAGGCGGATGCACTGAGATGAAGATGACGACGCCACCGTCGCCGACCGAAGTTCACGCGCTGGAGGAAGCCCTCGACGACGAGTACCAGGCGTGGTCGACCTACGACCAGGTGATCGCCGATTTCGGCGAGGTTCGTCCGTTCGCCAATATCCGGGACGCCGAGGCGCGGCACATCGGGGCGCTGCTCGCCCTGTTCGAGCGTTACGGGCTGACCGTGCCCGCGAATCCGTGGCCGGGCAAGGTCGCCCGCTACGCCAGCGTGCGCGACGCCTGCGAGGCCGGGGTCGCCGCCGAGGTTGCCAACGGCGCGCTCTACGAACGGCTGCTTGCGGCCACGCGGCGGCCCGAGATCCTCGCCGTCTTCCGCAATCTGCAGGAGGCGTCGCAGCAGAGGCACCTTCCGGCTTTCCGGCGCTGCGCCGAACGCAGCGCCGGCGACGTCGGGGGCAGGCAGCGGCGCCGCAGAGGCGTGCGCCCGTGATCATTGCCAGCCAGGGGCGCTAGCCTCATGCCGAAAGGAGCCCCGTTCGAGCAACACGCGGGCCGCTACGAGGCCTGGTTCGACAGGCACGACGCGGCGTACGTCTCGGAGCTGCTGGCGCTGCGGCCGTTCGTCCCGTTGCAAGGCCGCGGGTTGGAGATCGGTGTCGGCAGCGGGCGGTTCGCGGCACCCCTCGGCATCCAGGTCGGCATCGATCCGTCGCCCGCGATGCTCGCACTTGCGCGCGGGCGTGGCATCGACGTCTTCGAGGCGGTCGCCGAACGGCTTCCGTTTGCCGACGACAGCTTCGATCACGCGCTGGTGATGACGACGCTGTGCTTCGTCGACTCGCCCTCGGCGATGCTGGCCGAGGCGCGGCGAGTGTTGAAGCCGCACGGCACGCTGGTCATCGGATTCATCGACCGGGAGAGTCCGCTGGGCGGGGAGTACCAGGCGCACAAGGCCGAGAACGTCTTCTATCGCGAAGCCAGCTTCCATTCGGCCGACGAGGTCGAGTGCCTGCTGCTCGACGCTGGTTTCTCGATCGCGGCGTGGGCGCAGACACTCACGCGGCCGCTCGACCAGTCCGGGGACATCGAGGCGGCGCGTCCGGGGCGCGGTGCCGGCGCGCTCGTCGTCGTGCAGGCGCGCATCGCGAATTGAGGGCGCGACGAGCCGAGGCC
>CALMSQ010000421.1:0-5834 GCA_937872345.1 uncultured Burkholderiales bacterium
CTGCGGCCGAACGGGTCGAACGCGGTGCCGCGCAGGCGGCGCAGCCGCGCGAGCAGCGCGAACGCCTTGAACACCCAGGGGCCGTACTCGCGCTTGACGAGTTCGCCCTTCGCGTTTCGCCGCGCGAGCAGCGGCGGCGCGAGGTGCAAGCCCAGTCGGAAATCGCCCTCGAAGCGCTCGTTCAGGCGCTCCAGGAACGCGCCGCTGGTGTACAGGCGCGCCACCTCGTACTCGTCCTTGTACGCCATCAGCCTGAACAGGTTGCGCGCCACCGCCTCGGTGAACGAGGGCTTCGCCTCGCCGACCAGCGCGCGCTCGGCGGCCCTGACCCGCTCGACCAGGGCGGCGTAGCGGCGAGCGTAGCGCTCGTCCTGGTACTCGGCCAGTTCGTCGACGCGCCGCGCGACGATCTCGTCCAGCGAAGTCGACAACCTGCGCGCCACCGGCGGCGTGCCCGCAGG
This sequence comes from uncultured Burkholderiales bacterium, assembly GCA_937872345.1. Lineage (GTDB taxonomy): Bacteria > Pseudomonadota > Gammaproteobacteria > Burkholderiales > Burkholderiaceae_E > Zeimonas. Next base: position 462 of record CALMSQ010000421.1, read on the forward strand.
CTCGACGGCCGCCTCGACGCGCGCCGGGTCGACCGCCGCGACTCGGCCCCACGCGAACGCGGCCTTGTTCTGCTCGATCGCCACGTCGTTCAGGTCGATCGCGCGCTCGATCGCCGCGTCCGACACCGGCACCAGCCCGCGCTGCCAGGCGAAGCCCAGCATGAACAGGTTCGCCGCGATCGCGTCGCCGAGCAGCGCAGTGGCGAGCCGCGTGCCGTCGACGAACCAGGCGCGGTCTTCGCCGACCGCATCGACGATCGCGGCCTCCATGCCGCCCAGCGGGAACTTCCAGTCGGGGTTGCGCGTGAAGTCGGCGGTCGGCGTGCTCGCGACGTTGGCGACCACGCGCGTGCGCGCCGCGTCCATCCGCGCGAGCGCTTCGCGGCCCGCGGTGACCACCACGTCGCAGCCGAGCACCGCGTCGGCCGCCGCCGTGCCGATGCGCGGCGCGTACAGCGGCTCGCCAGGCTCGGCGAAGCGCACGAAGCTCATCACGGCGCCGTTCTTCTGCGCGAGCCCGGTCACGTCGAGCACCGTCACGCCCTTGCCTTCGAGATGCGCGGCCATGCCGAGCAGCTGCCCGATCGTGACGACGCCGGTGCCGCCGATGCCGGCGACCAGCAGGCCGTAGCTGCCGCGGATCGCCGGCAGGTCCGGCACGGGCAGTTCGCCAGCCGCCGGCAGCGACGCCCTGGGCGACGCCGCCTTGCGGCGCAGCCGCCCGCCGTGCACGGTGACGAAGCTCGGGCAGAAGCCCTCGACGCAGGAGAAGTCCTTGTTGCACGACGACTGGTTGATCGCGCGCTTGCGGCCGAACTCGGTCTCGACCGGCTCGATCGACACGCAGTTCGACTTCACGCCGCAGTCGCCGCAGCCCTCGCAGACCGCCTCGTTGATGAACGCGCGGCGCGGCGGGTCGGGAAACTCGGCGCGCTTGCGGCGGCGGCGCTTCTCGGCCGCGCAGGTCTGGTCGTAGATCAGCACCGACACGTCCGGGTATTCGCGCAGTTCGCGCTGCACCTCGTCGAGCCGGCTGCGGTGGTGCACCGCCACGTCGGCGTCGAAATAACCCGACGGGTACTTGTCGGGCTCGTCGGTGACGACGACGACCTTGCCGACGCCCTCGGCGCGCACCTGCTGCGCGATCATCCGCGGCGTGAGCTGCCCGTCGTGCTTCTGGCCGCCGGTCATCGCGACGGCGTCGTTGAACAGGATCTTGTAGGTGATCGGCGTCTTCGTCGCGACCGCGTGCCGTATCGCCAGCGACCCGGAGTGGAAGTACGTGCCGTCGCCGAGGTTCTGGAACACGTGCCTCGTCTCGCTGAACGGCGCCTGGCCGACCCAGGTCATGCCCTCGCCGCCCATGTGCGTGAACGTGGCCGTCGAGCGGCCCATCCACATCGCCATCGTGTGGCAACCGATGCCGGCGAGTGCCCGCGAGCCCTCGGGGACGCGGGTCGACGTGTTGTGCGGACAGCCGGAGCAGAAGTACGGGATGCGCTCGATCGTCTCGAACGACTTCGCCGCGCCGCGCTCCTTCGCATCGAGGCGCGCGAGTTGCGCGTCGATGCGCGCGAGCAGCTCCGCCGGCAGCGCACCGCGCGCGTCGTCGGGACGGCCCGCCCATCGCTTCAGCCGGCCCGCGATCAGCCGCGCGCACGACGCGGGCGAGACCTCCCCGTAGTCGGGCACCAGCGCGGCGCCATGCTCGTCGGCCTTGCCGACCACGCGCGGACGCTCGGCGAGCGGATACAGCGCTTCCTTCAGCTGCGACTCGATCAGCGCGCGCTTCTCCTCGACGACCAGCAGCTCCTCGCAGCCCTGCGCGAACCCGCGCAGGCCCTCCGGCTCGAGCGGCCACGGCATCGCGACCCGCCAGACCTTGACGCCCGCCGCGCGCGCCGCTGCTTCGTCGAGGCCCAGGTCGGCCAGCGCCTGCATGACGTCGAGCCAGCTCTTGCCGGTGCTCACGATGCCCAGCCGCGCCGGCTCGCCGTCGCGGCGTCCGAACGCGTGGTGGTCGAGCCGGTTGGCCCGCGCGTAGGCGATCGCCGCCGGCAGCTTCCAGCGCGTGAGCCGCTCCTCGAGCTGCAGGAACGAGCCCTCGGGCCAGCGCAGGTTCAGCCCGCCGGGCGGCATCGGCACGCCCTCGGGCAGCACGAGGTCCAGGCGCGCCGGCGACACGTCGACGATGCCGCCGGTCTCGATCGTGTCGGTGACTGCCTTCAGGCCGACCCACAGGCCCGAGAAGCGCGACATCGCGAAGCCGTGCAGCCCGTGGTCGAGATAGTCCTGCACGGTGGCCGGCGCGAGCACCGGCATGCCCACCGCCTGGAAGACGAAGTCGGTCTGCGCAGCCATCGTCGACGACTTCGCGCCGTGGTCGTCGCCGGCCACCGCGAGCACGCCTCCGTGCCGGGAGCTGCCCGCCTGGTTCGCGTGTCGCAGTGCATCGCCGCTGCGGTCGACGCCCGGGCCCTTGCCGTACCAGATGCCGAACACGCCGTCGTACTTCGCGCCGGGAAATGCGTTGAGCTGCTGCGTGCCCCAGATCGCGGTCGCGGCGAGGTCTTCGTTCAGCCCCGGCACGAAACGCACGTGGTGCGCGTCGAGCTGGCGCTTCGCCTTCCACAGCGCCTGGTCGTAGCCGCCGACCGGCGAGCCCCGGTAGCCCGAGATGTAGCCCGCGGTGTTCAGTCCTGCCGCGAGGTCCCGCTGGCGCTGCATCAGCGGCAGGCGCACCAGCGCCTGCGTGCCGGTCAGGTAGACGAGACCCTCGGTCGCGTCGTAGCGATCGTCGAGCGAAACCTGGCGGAGGACCGGAGCGGCCGGTGCGTTCATCGTGATCTCCCGGTGAAAGCGGCAGGCGCGCGGCCTCAGCGGATCTCGCCACCCAACTCGCGCGCGCCGGCCTCGAGCCGCGCGTACGCGGGGTCGACCAGCGCAGCCGGGCCCTTCACGCCGAGCTCGATGTGGCGGCGCACGCCGTCCTCGCCCATCGACGGCAGGCTGAACACCCTGATGCCGGGAAAGCCGCGCTCGATCTCCTCCATCAGCGGCGTCGCGGTCGACTCGGCCAGCCCGTAGACGAGAAACGAGCGCTCGGCCAGCCGGTCGCGGTGGAACAGGTGTGCGAAGCGGGTGTCGAGCACCGACTCGATCATCGGCCACGCCATCACCGGGAAGCCGGGAACGAAGAAGTGGTTGCGGATCGAGAAGCCGGGAATCCGGTTGAACGGATTGGGAACGATCTCGGCGCCGACCGGGAACTCGCCCATCCTGAGCCGCAGCCGGTTCTCGGGCAGCGACATGTCGGCGCTGCCGCGCCCCTCGCGGGCCATCTCCGCAGTGCGCTCGGCGATGAGCCGGGCCGCTTCGGGGTGCAGCGCGAGTTCGACGCCGAGCGCCGCGGCGGCGGCCTGGCGCGTGTGATCGTCGGGTGTCGCGCCGATGCCGCCGCAGCAGAACACCGCGTCGCCCGAGGCGAAGCTGCGCGCCAGCTCGGCGGTCAGGCGCTCGCGATCGTCTCCGAGATAGATCGCCCACGACAACCGCAGTCCGCGCCCGCCCAGCATCTCGACGACGCGAGCGAAGTGCTTGTCCTGCCGCTTGCCCGACAGGATCTCGTCGCCGACGATGAAGAGCCCGAAGTTCACGCGACGACCACCGGCGGCCGCGCCGCGCGCTGCTCGCGCAACACGGCGAGCGAATAGTGACAGAACGCCAGCGCCGACAGCACCGGCGTGACGAGGAACAGCGGCGGCACGTAGTTCAGCGCGGTGACCAGCAGCGCGAGCACGAAGTATTCGCCGCGCCGGGTCGAAATCGTGGCGCGCCGTTCAGCGGGGCTCGCGTGCTCGACGAGGCTGTCGAAGCGCATCACCCGCGCGGTGAGCCAGCTCCAGCACAGCCAGGGCACGACCAGCGCCAGCGGCGGAATCAGCCACAGCGGCAGCGACACCAGGTAGCCGGCGACGAAGAGCAGCGACGACGACACCGCGTTCCAGACGCTCGCGGCCACCGCCATCGAGCCCAGCCGCTCGACGTCGCGATACGCGCCACCGCCGAGGTGACGCACGACCGCCGGCATCGCGAAGACCGCGATCAGCACGACGGCAGTCGCGAACATCACCGGCACCACGAACAGCAGCGCGACCAGTGCCGGAATCCAGTCGCGCAGGCCGGTGAGTCCGTAGCTGGCGGCCCAGCCGTCGACGCGCGCCATGAAGCCGCCGTCGAACATCCAGCCCTGCAGCCAGCCGGTGAGCGGCGTCCAGACGAGCCACGCGGTGAGCACCCAGAAGACGATCGCGAGCACGAACGGCACCACGAGCAGCGCGAGCATCTTCGGGTGCAGCTGGCTGACGACGGCGCGGCCGAACGCGGCGAGAACCCTTTGCATCGCGCCATGATACCGGGCCGTCGCGCCCGCCGCCGGCCGCCGCGCGGCCGGCGCGGCGCTCAGGCCCGACCGGCGAGGCGCAGCAGCGCGCGCCACTGCTGAGACCAGAACCCTCGGCCGTAGTCGCGCCCGTCGAGCTGGTCGCGAATCCCGGTCGGCTCGACGCCGGGCGTGAAGTCGGCGGTGCCGGCGAGCATGTCCCACCACGGAAACAGCACGCCGAAGTTGCAGCCGTGCGCGTCACCCTCGTGCCCGACGCCGATCGCGTGGTGACGCCGGTGGAACGACGGGCTCACCAGCATCCGCTCGCCGAGCCGCCCGAAGCGCAGCCGCAGGTTGGCGTGCTGCAGGTTCTGCAGCAACCGTGCGACGACGACCAGCAACACGAACTGGGCCGGCGGCACCCCGATCGCGATCGCCACGCCGGCGAGCAGCGCGTCGCGGATCAGGTCGTCGAGCAGGTGGTTGCGGCTGTCGCTCCACATCGTCATCTGCCGCTGGCTGTGGTGCACCGCGTGCAGCGCCCACCACCAGCGCCAGCGGTGCTGCCCGCGGTGGATCAGGTAGTCGATCGCGTCGAGCGCGACCAGGTAGACGACGAACACGAGGACCGGCGAGTCGAGCGCGTCGGGAAGCCACTGCTCGACGCTCAATCGCGACACGCCGAGCCAGCGCAGCCGCGCCTCGAGCGCGTCGAAGGCGGGCGCCAGCACGACGAACGCCAGCAGCGGAAACAGCCCGAGCCGGTGCAGCAACGTGTACGCGATGTCGGTGCGCACCGCCGCGCGGTCGGCGACCGGCTCGACCGGCCAGCGCCGCTGCAGCGTGCCCAGCACCAGCGCCACCAGCAGCACCTCGAGCACGCCCACCGGCAGCCACTCGAGCGCGTCGTAGGCCTGCTCCTCGTAGTGCATCCACCCCGCCGAGAACAGCAGCGGCTGCACCCACGCCTCGAACAGCCATTGCTGCAG
>CALMSQ010000422.1:0-5834 GCA_937872345.1 uncultured Burkholderiales bacterium
AGCGCCGGCTTGTCCGGATGATGCAGCGCCTGCTTGTGCAACCAGTCGACGACGTACATGGCTCGCTCGCTGACCGATCGGGGCCGTTTGCACCGCGCCTCAGGCGCGTGGCGCGTGAGCCTCGTCGGGGTAGCCGGTGAAGGTGCGCAGGAAGCGCGCGACGCCCTCGCGCGCGTCGGCGCCGCCGATCGCCGCGACGAACTGCTGCCGCTCGGCCTCGAGCGCGCGCTCGACCGCGTCGAGGTCGCCGGCGAGCAGGCGCTTGCCTTCGCGCATCGTGGCCGGCGGCGCCGCGGCGATGCGCTGCGCGGCTTCGCGCGCAGCGGCGGCGACCTGCTCGCGCGGCGCGAGTTGCGTGACGATGCCCCAGGCGTGCGCCTCGGCCGCGGGCAGCGTGCGGTTCAGCAGCACGCAGGCCGCCGCGCGCCGGCGGCCGACCAGCGCCGGCAGCAGCGCAGTCCAGCCGCCATCGGGCGTGAAGCCGGCGCTCGCGTAGTGCGCCTTGAACGCCGCGTCGTCGGCCGCCACGACGACGTCGCTCGCGAGCACCAGGCCGATCGAGCCGCCGGTGACCAGGCCGTGCACGGCGGCGACCACCGGCTGCGGCAACTTCAGCAGCGACAGGATCGACTGGTTCAGCAGGCCGACCAGCTCGGCCGAATAGGTCTCGAGCGCGCGCCCCTGCATCTCGGTCGCGAAGCGCCGCATGTCCCCGCCGATCGAGAACGCCTCGCCGTCGGCGGCGAGGATCACCGCCCGCGTCTCGGCGCGCCGCGCCGTCTCCTCGAGCGCCACGCACAGGTCGAGCAGCAGGTCGGGCACCAGCGCGTTGTGCATCGCCGGCCGCGCCAGCGTCAGCGTCGCCACGGCGCCCGCGTGCGAGACCCGCACCAGCGGCCGGCGCGCGTTCACGCCAGCCTCCGCGCGAGCGCGCGCGCCCGCAGCCTGCCGACCACGCCGGCGGGGAAGTAGTACACCGACAGCACGAACAGCACGCCGAGCCACAGCAGCCAGCGATCGGGCGAGAAGAGCGCCGCCAGCAGCGGCACCGCCTGGAACCCGCCCGAGATCCAGCCCATCAGGTCCTGCAGGTAGCTCTGCGCGAACACGAACAGCGCGCTGCCGATCACTGCGCCGTACATCGTGCCCATGCCGCCGATCACCACGATCAGCAGCGTGTCGAGCATGATCTCGAACGACAGCGTGGTGTCGGGCCCGTTGTAGCGCAGCCAGATCGCCAGCAGTGCGCCGGCCAGCGTCGCGAACATCGCAGCCAGCACGGTGGACAGCGTACGGAACACGACCGTGCGGTAGCCGAGCGCCTCGGCGCGGAAGTCGTTCTCGCGGATCGCCTGCAGCACGCGGCCGAACGGCGAGTTGACGATCCGCAGCAGCACGAGGAACAGCACCAGCACGACGAAGAACAGCAGGTAGTACGACAGGAAGCGGCCGTCGATCGACACCCCCAGCACCGTGTCCTCGAACAGCTCGAACGAGGGCTGCAGCACCTCGGGCACCTTGAAGGTCAGGCCGTCCTCGCCGCCGGTGAATTCCGACAGCTGCGAGGCCAGCGTCTGGAATGCGGCCGCCACCGCCAGCGTGATCATCGCGAAGAAGATCGCCTTCACGCGCAGGCTGAACAGGCCGATCACCAGCGCGAGCAGCGCCGACAACAGCAGCGCGCAGGCGACGCCGAACGCCACCGCGTCCCAGCCCGGCCCCATCCGCGTGCTCGCGATCGCGACACCGTAGGCGCCGATGCCGAAGAACATCGTGTGCGCGAACGACACGATGCCGGTGTAGCCGAGCAGCAGGTCGTAGCTGGCGACCAGCAGGATGAACACCAGCACCTTGGCGGCGACCGCCAGCAGCCGCACGCTGGGGAACACGAACGGCGCCAGCGCGAGCACCGCGAGGATCGCCAGCAGGATCGCGGCGACCGCGCGGCTGCGCGGGTAGTCGGCCGAGAGCAGGCTGCGGATCATCGCTTCGCCACCGGGTACAGCCCCTGCGGCCGCCAGAGCAGGATCGCGATCATCAGCAGGATGTTCGAGAACAGCGCCACCTTCGGCGCGAGAAAGCCCGTGTAGTTGGCCATCAGGCCGACCAGCAGCGCGCCGACGAAGCAGCCGCCGGCCGAGCCGAGCCCGCCGATGATGATCACGATGAAGATCAGGATGTTGACCTGCGCGCCCATCTGCGGAATGACGTTCTGCTGGTACAGCCCCCACATCACGCCGCCCAGCCCGGCGAGTGCGGAACCGGCGACGAAGACGCCGACGAACAGCCGGCGGATCCGGTAGCCGAGGCTCTCGACCATCTCGCGATCCTGCACGCCCGCGCGGATCAGCAGGCCGACCTTGGTGCGGTTGAGCACGAACAGCATCGCGAGGAACACCGCCAGGCCGACGAAGACCGCGACCACGCGATATCGCTCGATCGCTGCGTCGCCGACGAGGTAGGCGCCGCGCAGCCCCTCGGGCAGCGGCAGCGGGATCTGCTCGGGGCCCCAGATCACCTTGATCAGTTCCTCGCCGATGATCATCCCGCCCATCGTGATCAGGATCTGCTTCAGGTGCTGGCCGTACACCGGGCGCACGATCAGCCGCTCGAACACGTAGCCGATCGCCCCGGCGACCGCCATCGCCACGAGCATCGCCGCGCCGACCGCGACCAGGTTGACGGCCATCGATGCCGAGCCGGTCAGGCCGCTCATCGGCGCAAGCACCGACACCGCGACGAAGGCGCCCAGCGCGATGAAGACACCGTGGCCGAAGTTCAGCACGTCCATCAGGCCGAAGACCAGCGTCAGGCCCGATGCAATGATGAAGATGATCATGCCCATCGCGAGCCCGGCGACGGTCAGCGTCGCCCAGCTCGGCAGGCTGCCGACCAGCGGCAGCGCGACCAGCGCCAGCAACGGCACCAGCAGCAACGGCAGGCGCTCGACCAGGCCGCCGGAAGCCTTCGGCGACGCGTTGCCCATTGGTGCGCTCATCGGTGCGCTCATTGGTGGGCTCCGAGCGACAGCCCGAGGAGCCGCCCCTGCAGCGCCTCGTCTTCGGCCAGCTCGGCCATCGAGCCGCGATGCACGACGCGCCCGTCGTCCATCACCGCGACCGTGTCGCCGAGCTGTCGCGCGAACGCGAAGTTCTGCTCGACCAGCAGGATCGTCGCGCCGGCCGCCTTCAGCTGCATGAACGCCGACAGCATGTTGCGGACGATCGACGGCGCGAGCCCCTTGCTCGGCTCGTCGACGAGGATCAGCTTGCGCGGCTCGACGATCGCGCGCGACACCGCGAGCATCTGCTTCTGGCCGCCCGACAGCAGCCCCGCCGGGTGGTCCCAGAATTTCTTCATCGCGGGAAACAGCTCGAAGATCCAGCGCAGCCGCTCGCCGTCGATCGCGTCCGCGTCGCGCGCGCCGCGCGCTGCGAGGACCATGTTCTCGCGCACTGTCAGGTCGGCGAAGACGCCCATGTTCTCGGGCACGTAGGCGATGCCCGCCTGCGAGATCTCGGGCGTCGCGCGCTTCGTGATGTCCTGCCCGTCGAAGCGCACCTGTCCGGCCGAGGCCTTCCACAGGCCCATGATCGTGCGCAGCGTCGTGGTCTTGCCGGCGCCGTTGCGGCCGAGCAGCAGCGTCGTCTGCCCCGCCGGCACCTCGAGGTCGACGCCGTGCAGGATGTGATACGCGCCGATGTGCGTGTGCACCCCGGCGAGCACGAGCAGCGGGGCAGCGCCCGGGCGCGTGCCGGCGCCCGCGGCGATCGCGATGTTCGGCGCGGTGACTGCACTCACGCCGGCTCCTCCGCCTCGTCGTCGGCCGACATGCCGAGGTAGGCCTGCTGCACCACCGGCGACGCGATCACCTCGGCGGGCGGGCCGTCGGCTGCCAGCTTCCCGTTGTGCAGCACGATGATGCGGTCCGACAGCTCGCGCACCACGTCCATCTTGTGCTCGACCAGCAGGATCGTCTTCGTCGTGTCGCGCTTGATCTCGCGGATCAGGTCGAGGATCACCGGCACCTCGTCCACGCTCATGCCCGCGGTGGGCTCGTCGAACATGAACACCGTCGGCTCGAGCGCCAGCAGGATGCCGACCTCGAGTTTGCGCTGGTCGCCGTGCGGCAGGCTGCTCGCTGCCGCGTCGCGACGCGCGCCGAGCGCGATGCGCTCGAGGATCGCCTCGGCCTCGGTGACCAGCGCGCGATGGTTCGACCAGATCGACCACAGGTTCAGCCCCATGCCGCGCCGCGCCTGGATCGCCAGCCGCACGTTCTCGAGCACGCTCAGGTTCGGGAACAGGTTGGTGAGCTGGAACGCGCGACCCAGGCCGCGCCGGGTGCGCTCGGGCGCCGGCAGCGACGTGATCTCGTCGCCGCCGACGAACACCCGGCCGGCGCTGGCCTTCAACTGTCCGGAGATCAGGTTGAAGTAGGTGGTCTTGCCCGCCCCGTTCGGCCCGACGATCGCGGTCAGCGTGCCGGGATGGAACGCGCACGAAACCGAGTCGACGGCCACGTGGCCGCCGAACCGGATCGTCAGCTCGCGCGTTTCGAGCGAAGGGGCCATCGGGCGTCGATCAGCGCTTGTTGCGGATCGGGACCTGCATCTCTTCCGGCTTGATCTCGCGCACGAGCTCGGGCACCGCCCAGGTGAACGCGGGATCGTTCTTGATGCGGAAGTGGTACATCGACTGCATCGCCTGGTGGTCTTCCTTGCGGAAGGTCATCTTGCCCTTCGGCGTGTCGAAGCTCATCCCTTCCATCGTCTTGATCAGCGTCTCGGTCTTCGTGTCGCCGCCGGTCTTCTTCAGCGCCTCGACCACCGCCATCGCCGCCGCCATGCCGCCGGCCGTGAAGAAATCGGGCGGGCTCTTGAAACGCTTGTAGTGCTCGGTGATGAGCCAGTTGTTGGCCGGGTTCTTCGGGATGCCGAAGTAGTAGTAGGTCGCGCCCTCCATGCCCGGGAAGGCCTTGTACGCCGCCATCGCCGGCAGGATGTTGCCGCCGGTGGAGATCTCGATGCCGTAGCGCTTCGGGTCGAGGTCGGCGATCTTGAACGGGTTGCCCGCGCCGGCCCAGATGATGAAGATCACCTTGCGGCCCGGCTTGTCCTTCAGCGCGTCGAACAAGCGCTGCGCGCCGGCGGTGAAGTCGGTGGTCGTCACCGGCAGGTATTCCTCGTGGACGATCTTCGCCTTCTTCAGCGCGTCCTTGAACGCCTTCACGCCGTCGCGTCCGAACGCGTAGTCCTGCGCCAGCGTCGCGATCGACACGCCCTCCTTGTCGAGCGCGAGCGCGTTCGAGATCGCGTCCTGCGACGAGTTGCGGCCGGTGCGGAAGATGTAGCGGTTCCACTTGTCGCCGGTGATCGAGTCGGCCACCGCCGGCTCGACCAGCAGGATCTTCTTGTACTCCTCGGCCACCGGCAGCATCGCCAGCGCGACGCCCGAGAAGGTCGGGCCGATCGCGAGGTCGACCTTGTCGTCGGCGTAGGCGGCCTGCAGCTGCGCCTTGCCGACGTCGGGCTTGCCCTGGTCGTCCTTCTCGATCAGCACGATCTTGCGGCCGTTGACCATCATCGTGCCGTTGGTCGCGTAGTCGAAGCCCAGCATCAGGCCGGTCTGCGTCTGCGCGCCGTAGGCCGCCAGGAAGCCGGTCTTCGAATAGACGTGGGCGATCTTGATGTCCTTCGCGACCGCGGTGCCGGCCAGCATCGCGCCTGCGACGAGCGGCAGCGCGTAGCGGCCGGCACGCTTCAGAAGCGGGAAAAGCTGCATGGAGTCTCTCCTCGTGGGGGTTCGGGCCCGGTCCGGGAGCCGGGGTCTGG
>CALMSQ010000423.1:0-4599 GCA_937872345.1 uncultured Burkholderiales bacterium
GCGCGGGGATGCGCGCGCTCGCCGCGCACGTCGGCGGCGACGTCGGCGACAGCCACAGCTGGCGCGCCGGGCTGTCGATGCTCGACGCGAAGGCGCGCGACCAGGACCTGCTCGCGACGGATCCGGCGGGCAATCCGGTGACCAACGCGTTCAGCGGCGACACGCGCGTGTGGATCGCCGACGCGATCTGGAAATGGGCGCCCCACGGCGACGCCACGCGCACGAGCTTCAAGCTGCAGGGCGAGTACCTGCGCAGCGCGCGAGACGGCAATCTCGTCTACGACGTCGGAGGTGCCGGCAGCGCCGGCACTTACCGCGCCGTGCAGTCGGGCTGGTACCTGCAGGGGGTCTACAAGTTCATGCCGCGCTGGCGCGTCGGCCTGCGCACCGAGCGGCTCGACCCCGGCACGCCCGACTACGGCGTCAACACCGCAGCGCTGGCGACCCCCGACTACGGCCCGCGCAAGAACAGCCTGATGCTCGACTACAGCCCGAGCGAGTTCTCGCGGGTGCGCCTGCAGTTCGCGCAGGACCGCGCGCGCCACGGCCTCGTCGACAACCAGCTCTTCCTGCAGTACCAGATGAGCCTCGGCGCGCACGGCGCGCACGACTACTGAACTCCGCGAAGGAACCGAACATGCACCGCAAGATCCTCGCCGCGCTGGCGGCCGCGGCACTGGCCCTGTTCACGCTGCCTGCGCACGCCGCCCTGCGCGTCCTCGCCTGCGAGCCCGAGTGGGCCGCCCTCGCGAAGGAACTCGGCGGCGACCTGGTCGACGCGACGTCCGCCACGAGCGCGCTGCAGGATCCGCACCGCATCCAGGCCCGGCCGAGCCTGATCGCCCGCGTGCGCACTGCCGACCTGGTGGTCTGCACCGGCGCGGAGCTCGAGATCGGCTGGCTGCCCGTGCTGCTTCAGCAGTCCGGCAACGACCGCGTGCAGCCCGGCCAGCCCGGCAATTTCGCCAGCGCCGACTACGTGCGCAAGCTCGACGTGCCCGCGCAGGTCGATCGCTCGCAGGGCGACGTGCACGCCGCCGGCAACCCGCACATCCAGACCGACCCGCGCAACATCGCATTGGTTGCCACGGCATTGTCCGCGCGCCTGCGGCAACTCGACCCGGCGCACGCGGCCGAGTACGCGCGGCGCGAGGCCGACTTCTCGCGGCGCTGGCAGCAGGCGATCGAGCGCTGGACCGCGCAGGCCGCGCCGCTCAGGGGCGCACCGGTCGTGTCGCAGCACAAGGCCTTCGTCTACCTGTACGACTGGCTCGGCATGAAGGAGCTCGCGGTGCTCGAGCCGAAGCCCGGCGTCGAGCCGACGGTGTCGCACCTGCAGTCGGTGCTCGCGTCGCTGAAGGCGACGCCGGCGCGCATGGTGCTGTACGCCGCCTACCAGGATCCGCGGCCGTCCGACTGGCTGCAGCGCAATGCCGGTGTCGCCGCCGTGAAGCTGCCGTTCACCGTCGGCGGCACCGACGGCGCGAAGGACCTGTTCGGCCTCTTCGACGACACCGTCGCGCGCCTGCTGGCCGCCGGAGCCGCGAAGTGAACTGGACGGCGCTCGACTGGAGCATCCTCGGCCTGCCGCTGCTCGCCGGGCTGCTGGTGCTGGCCACGCACGTGCCGCTGGGCAGGCAGGTGCTCGACCGCGGCATCGTCTTCGCCGACCTCGCGATCGCGCAGATTGCAGGGCTCGGCGTCATCGCCGCCGATGCGCTCGGCCTGCCCGACGGCGGGCCCGCCGTGCAGGCCGCAGCGGTGTCGGCCGCACTGCTGGGTGCGCTGCTGCTCACGTGGACCGAGCGCCGCGCCCCGCAGCAGCAGGAGGCGCTGATCGGCGTGATCTTCGTGCTGGCCGCCTGCGCCGGGCTGCTGCTGCTTGCCGGCAATCCGCACGGCGGCGAGCACCTGAAGGACCTGCTGGTCGGGCAGATCCTGTGGGTCGATTCGCGGCAACTGGCCTGGCTCGCCATCGTGTCGGCGCTGCTGGTGGCCGCGCTGTCGCTCGGCTGGGTGCAACGCGCGGGCCGCTTCGGTTTCTATGGGGCGTTCGCGCTCGCCGTCACCGCATCGGTGCAACTCGTCGGCGTGTACCTGGTGTTCTCGAGCCTGATCATCCCGGCGCTCGCGACGCAGCGGCATCGCGGCGCGAGGCGGCATGCCTTCGCCTACGGGATCGGCGCGGCCGGCTACGCGCTGGGGCTGGCACTGTCCGCGCTGCTCGACGCACCGTCCGGCGCGGTGATCGTCCTGGCGCTCGCCGGCTGCGCGATCGCCGGTGCCGCAGCCCTGCGCCCGGGGCTCGCGGGCCCTGGGCAGGCCGCGGACACCTGATATCTTCGCGAGCCATGGAATCGCTCCTCGTCTCGACCTCGGTCGTCGCGCTCGCCGAGATCGGCGACAAGACCCAGTTGCTCGCCTTCATCCTCGCCGCGCGCTTGCGCAAACCGGTGCCGATCGTCGCGGGCATCCTGTGCGCGACGCTGGTCAATCACGGGCTCGCCGGCGCACTCGGCGCGTGGATCACGTCGGTGCTGAGCCCCGAGGTGCTTCGCTGGGTGCTCGGCCTGTCGTTCCTCGCGATGGCCGCCTGGACGCTGATCCCTGACGAGATCGAGGAGGACGAAACGAAGGTGGCGCGCCGCCTGGGCGTCTTCGGCGCGACGCTGGTCACGTTCTTCCTCGCCGAGATGGGCGACAAGACGCAGATCGCCACCATCGCGATGGCCGCGCACTACGCGAACCCGCTTCTGGTCGTGATCGGCACCACGCTCGGCATGCTGATCGCCGACGTGCCGGCGGTGTTCGTCGGCGACCGCTTCGCCGCGAGGATCCCGATGAAGCTGGTCCACTCGATCGCGGCGGCGATCTTCGCGGTGATGGGCCTGCTGGTGCTGTTCCGCGTCGACGCGGCGTTCTAGGACTCCGTCCGGGACGCCGACGGACTGCCGTCGCCCGGCCGGGCCGAAGCCGCGCCGCGCACGGCGTCCGAGACGATGAACCAGCGCAGGTGCGCGCCGCCACTCGCGGCGTGCGCGCCGTCGATCACGATCGACCCCTCGATCCGGTCGTCGGCGAGCGCGAGCCACAGCCCGTCGCGGCCGGCGACGTAGCGCTCGCAGAAGTCAGACAGCTCGCGCGCGACCTTGCTCTCGAACGCGAGGCCGAAGCCGGCGGTGCGGTGGTAGTACGACGCGTGCAGCTCGGCGATGCGGCCGATGCAGCCGGGAACGTAGCCTTCGCGGATCGTCGTGCTCATCGGCCGCCGAGCTTACACGACGGCGCTCACGGATCGCTGCGCCCGTTCGGCGCACCCCGTGCGGACGCCCCGCCCGAAGCCGTGGCCCGCTCGCAGGCGCGGATCCGCTCCTGCAGGTGCTCGCGCTCGCGCGCATTGCGCGCCAGCGCCGCGGCGCGCGCGAACTCGTCGCGCGCCTCGTCGTGGCGGTCGAGCTTCGCGAGCAGGTCGCCGCGCACGCTCGGCAGCCACTGGTAGCCGCGCAGCGAGGGCTCGTCGCGGATCGCGTCGACGATCTCGAGCGCCGCGGACGGGCCGAACGCCATGCCGACGGCCACCGCGCGGTTCAGTTCGACCACCGGCGACGGCGCCACCTGCGCGAGCGCGTCGTACAGCGCCGCGATGCGCGGCCAGTCGGTGTCGTCGGCGCGCTCGGCCCGGGCATGGCAGGCGGCGATCGCCGCCTGCAGCGCGTAGGGCCCGAGCGCGCCGCCGATGGCCTCGGCGTGCGCGAGCGCCTGCAGCCCGCGGCGGATCAGCAGCCGGTCCCAGCGGCTGCGGTCCTGATCGGGCAGCAGCACCGGCCTGCCCCGAGCGTCCACGCGCGCGGCGCTGCGCGAGGCCTGCAGTTCCATCAGCGCGAGCAGGCCGTGCACCTCGGGCTCGCGCGGCGCCAGGCCGGCGAGGACGCGGCCGAGCCGGAGCGCCTCGTCGCACAGCGCAGGTCGCATCCAGTCGTCGCCCGCAGTGGCCGTGTAGCCTTCGTTGAAGACCAGGTAGACGACCTGCAGCACCGAGGCGAGCCGCGTCGCCAGCTCCGGCCGGGGCGGCAACTCGAACGGCACGCGGGCCTCGGCGAGCGTGCGCTTGGCGCGCACGATGCGCTGCGCGATCGTCGGCTCGGGCACCAGAAACGCTCGCGCGATCTCCGCAGTCGACAGGCCGCCGAGCAGCTTCAGCGTCAGCGCCACACGCGCCTGCGGCGACAGCACCGGGTGGCAGGCGGTGAAGATCAGCCGCAGCAGGTCGTCGCCGATCGCGTCGGCGCGCGCCGCATCGAGGTCGTCGACGAAGTCCGGCACGATCGCCGCCTCCTGCGCCTCGAGGTCGCGCCCGATCTCCTGGTGTTTGCTCGCGAGCATCCGCTCGCGCCGCAAGTGATCGAGCGCGCGGTGCTTGGCCGTCGCGGTGAGCCACGCACCCGGGTTGTCCGGCACGCCCGATGCGGGCCAGTGCTCGAGCGCCGCGACCAGCGCGTCCTGCGCCAGCTCCTCGGCCAGTCCGACGTCGCGCACCATCCGCGCGACCGTGGCGACGACCTTCGCGCACTCGATGCGCCAGACCGCCTCGATCGCGCG
>CALMSQ010000424.1:0-17444 GCA_937872345.1 uncultured Burkholderiales bacterium
GAAGCGTCCATGATCAGGTTGAACTGGTCCTTGATGGCCTTGTTGACTGCCAGCTTCGTCCAGCGAATCGCCCAGGGCGCGCCATCGGCGAGCTCCTGCGCCAGCGCACGCGCCCTGGGCAGCACTTCGTCCGCCGGCAGCGCGTAGTTTACAAGCCCGATGCGCTCGGCTTCGACGGCCCCGATCAGGTTGCCGCGCATCAGGAATTCCTTCGCGCGGTTCGGGCCCACGAGCATCGGCCAGATGACGGCGCCGCCGTCTCCGGCGACCAGGCCGATCCTGACGTGCGGGTCCCCGATGCGGGCGGCCTGCGCGGCGACCGTGATGTCGCACAGCAGCGCCACCGTCGCGGCGAGCCCGATGCAGTCGCCGTTGATTGCACAGACGATCGGCTTTTCGCAATCGAGGATGTTCTGCACGATGCGTCGGCCGCCGCTGGGCTCGAGCATCGCGCCTTCCTCGAAGACGTCGCCGCCAGGCCTGTCCTGCATGCCCTTGACGTTGCCGCCGACGCTGAAGTACTTGCCCGAACCGGCGAGCAGGATCGCGTTGACCTCGTCGTCGCGCGCCAGGTCTGCCCAGACGTCCTGCAACTCGACGTGGAAGCGGTGCTCGATGCGGTTGCCCGTCTCGGGGCGGTTCAGCGTCACGGTGGCCACGCGATCGACCTTCACGATCTCGAGGCACTCGTAGCGGGAGTAGTCCATCTGTTGATCCTCTGTTGACATCGGAATTGACCTTGAAATAGTATGAATGGGAGATCCATTGAGCACAAGACCCGTTCACGCAGACCTGGCGCCCGACGATGGCGCGCCGCCCCGGAGCAGGATTCATGAAGTTCACCGAAGAGCAGGTCGCGTTCCGCGACAGCATCCGCCGCATGGTGGAGCGGCACGT
This sequence comes from uncultured Burkholderiales bacterium, assembly GCA_937872345.1. Classification (GTDB taxonomy): domain Bacteria; phylum Pseudomonadota; class Gammaproteobacteria; order Burkholderiales; family Burkholderiaceae_E; genus Zeimonas. Next base: position 898 of record CALMSQ010000424.1, read on the forward strand.
CGCGCCGATAGCGGCCGAGATCGACGAGACCGACCGCTTTCCCACCGAACTCGTGAAGCTGTTCGGAGAGATGGGCCTCATGCAGCTCTGGGTGCCCGAGCGATACGGCGGGCCGGACGGCAACCTGACGATGATGTGCATCGCGCGCGAGGAGATTTCGCGCGTTTCGCCCGCCTGCGGCTCGATCGCCGGGCTGAACACGATGTTCATCATGCCGCTGCTGCACTTCGGATCCGAGGAGCAGCGCCGGCATTTCCTGCCGATCGTCGCAAAGGGCGGCGTCGTGACCGCGATCGCCATCTCCGAGCCGCAGGCCGGTTCCGACGTCAGCGCAATGACCACCCGGGCCGTGCGTGACGGCGACAGTTTCGTCATCAATGGCCGCAAGCAGTGGTGCAGTTACGGCGTCGAGGCCGAGTTCATCGTGGTCATGGCGCGCACCTCCGGTGATCACGGCGCCGAAGGAATCAGCGCGTTCGTGATCGAGCCGAAGAAGATGAAGGGCGTGTCCTTCGGCAGGCACGAGCGCAAGATGGGCTGGCGCGGCGCGCCGAACACGCCGATCTTCCTCGACAACGTGCGGGTGCCGGCGGAGTACCTGATCGGCGAGGAGGGCAAGGGATTCAAGGCGTCGATGCGCGCGCTCGACCTTAACCGGCCGACGATCGGCGCGCAATCGGTGGGCCTTGCGCAGGGAGCGCTCGATGCGTCGATCGCCTATGCAAAGGAGCGCAAGCAGTTCAGGCGCAGCATCGGCGAGTTCCAGGCCATACAGTTCATGCTCGCCGACATGGTCATGCAGATCGAGGCGTCGCGCGCGCTGGTCTACGAGTGCGCGCGCGCCGGCGACGAGGGCGACTGGGATCGCCTGAACGTACTCGCGAGCATGGCGAAGTGCTTCGCGAGCGACATGGCGATGCGCGTGACCACCGACGCCGTGCAGGTCTTCGGTGGCTACGGCTACACGAAGGACTACCCGGTGGAGCGCATGATGCGCGACGCCAAGCTCGCCCAGATCTTCGAAGGCACCAACCAGATCCAGCGGCTCGTCATCGCCCGGCACCTGCTTGCGTAGGTCGCAGACCGGCTCAACCCAGGAGGAGAACCATGAACAGACTCGCCCGTTACCTGACTGCGACCCTGCTCTGCGCCGTTGCGGCGGGGGCCGGGGCGCAGCAGGCCTTTCCGTCGAAGCCGATCAGGCTCGTCGTGCCGTACGCCCCTGGTGGAACCACCGACATCATGGCGCGGGCCCTGCAAGGGCCGATGTCGGACGATCTCGGGCAGACGGTCGTCGTCGACAACAAGGCCGGCGCCGGCGGCTCGATCGCAATGAAAGACACGGCGAACTCGGCGCCCGACGGCTACACCGTCGTGTTCGTCAACAACGGCAACGTCGCGGTGACGCCGGTCATGCAGAAGGATCCGGGTTACGACGGCATCCGGAGTTTCGCGCCGATCGGGATGGTCGCGTCTTCGCCGATGCTCGTCGTCGTCAACGGCGAGGTGCCGGTCAGCGACCTGAAGGGGTTCATCGACTACTCGAAGAAGAACCCCGGCAAGCTCGAGTACGCGACCGCTGGCCCCGGCTCGTTCGGTCACCTGTCGACCGAGCTGTTCCTGCGTGCCGCCGGGCTGCAGATGGTGCACGTGCCGTACAAGGGCCAGGCGCCGACGCTGAACGCGGTGCTGGCAGGCGAAACGAAGCTGCTCATCACGTCGCCGTCTTCGGCGATGAACAGCCAGATCGCCGCCGGCAAGCTCAAGCTGCTGGGCGTCGGCACGGCCACCGAGTCGCCGCTCTATCCGGGCACGCCGACCGTTGCCTCGGTGCTTCCCGGTTATCAGGCGGAGTCGTGGTTCGCGCTGCTCGCCCCGGCCGGTACGCCGCCGGAAGTCATCGCGAAGTTGAACCGGGCCCTGAACAAGGCGTTGGCCATGCCCGACCTGCAGAAGCGGTTGAACACGTTCGGGCTCGTTGCGGTCTCGAGCACCCCCGATGAGTTGCGGGAGCGTATCGCAGCCGAGGTCAAACGTTGGGGCACGGTGATTCGCGAGTCCGGCATCAAGGTCGAGTGACCGGGCGGGTTCCACGCAGGGTCCGGCACGATCGAAGGCTGCGATGACCGACGCTCCGGAAGCACTCGAGACGGAACTGCCCGGTGACGAGGAGCGGCGCCTGCTGCGGGATTCGGTCCGCGGTTTCCTCGCGCAGGCCTGCCCGGTCGCGGGCGCGGTCGAGCAGGGCGCGGACCCGGCCGCGTTGCGCCGCATCTGGCGCCAGCTTGCCGGGCAAGGCATCGCGGCGCTCGGAGCCGACCCGGCCGAGGGCGGCGTGCGGGAACTGGTAGTCGTCCTGCAGGAACTCGGCCGCGCGGCGTGCCCGGCGCCGCTGATCGACGCGGGTCTTCTCAACCTGGTCTTCCGGGAACGCTGCGACCGGCCTGAGGCCGTGGCGCGGCTCCTCGCCGACGTGCGTCGTGGCGATGCGTATCCGTGCCTGTCGTTCGGCGCGGCCGATCCCGACCGCGCAGTCGGCGCGGTGTCGATCGCCCGCGGAGCGGTGTCCGGACGGCTCAACTTCGTCGAAGGGGCGGGCGCTGCGACCCACTTCGTCGTCGTGGCGGACGACGGGCCGGCGTTGGCCTTCGTCGAAGCCCAAACGCAGGGCGTGAAGGTCACGCCGACCCGCGCGATGGGGACGGACGGACTCTGTCGGATCGACCTGCAAGATGCCCCCGCGCTCGTCGTACCGATCGATCGGGCGCTCGTCGGCGACCTGCTCTGGATCTCTCGCCTGGCTCACGTGGCGCGCGCGTGGGGCGCAGCGGACCGCGCGTTCGAGCTCGTCGTGCAATATGCCAAGGATCGCAGGCAATTCGGCCAGCCGATCGGCCGCTTCCAGGCGATCCAGCACAAGCTCGCCGACAACCTGATCGGATTGCGGGCCGTGCACGCGAGTCTCGACAATGCCGCCGCCCACTGCGACCGTCATGCCGGGCAGTGGCGTAGCTTCGCCGCGGCCACTTGTGCGTACGCGGGCCCGTCGTTGCGGCGGGTCTCGCTGGAAAACCACCATGCGTTCGGCGCGATCGGCTACGCCGAGGACCACGAGGCTCCTCGCCATTTCAGGCGGGTGCACCTCGACGTGACGCGGCACGGCGGAGCGCGGGCCGCGCGCGAGGCGCTCGCCGAGCGGTATCTCGGCGAGTCGCCGCTGGAGTTTCCCGAGCTCGACCTCGGGGCGGCGGCCCATGCGTTTCGCCGAGAGGTGCGGTCGTGGTTGGCCGAGCACTGGCCGCCGGAGCGCCGGGAGCGGTACCAGGCCTCCGAGCACGCGCACCGCGACCATGACCCGCAGTTCGCGCGCGAACTCGGCGAGACCGGATGGCTCGGGCTGACCTGGCCTGCGCGCTTCGGCGGGCTGGAACGCTCGCCCTACCACTGGATGGCGTTCCTGGAAGAGATGAATCGCGCCGATGCGCCCCGCGCCGGCGCGCCGATCCAGGCGGCGGCGTGGATGAGCTTCGGCCGCCCCGAGCAACAGGCGCGATACCTGCCCGAACTGTTGCGCGGCGAAGTGATGTACGGCATGTGGTACAGCGAGCCCGACTCGGGATCCGACCTGGCCTCGATCCGCACGACCGCGGTGCGCGATGGCGACGAGTGGGTCATCAACGGCCAGAAGATCTGGACCACCACGTACTGGGGCGACTACATGTGGCTGGCCGCCCGCACCGATCCGGCGGCGAAGCCGCCCCACGCGGGGATCAGCATGTTCGTCGTGCCGGTCGACACCCCCGGCATCACGCGCCGGCCGATCAGGACGATGTACGACGGCGAGTTCTGCAACACGTTCTTCGACGACGTTCGCGTCCCGCTCGACGCGGTGGTGGGCGAGCCGGGCCGAGGCTGGGAGATCCTCGTCGGGTCGCTCGGCACCGAGCGCGCCTTCGTCGGCGCAGGCATCCTGATGAAGCTCGCGCGCCAGTTCGGGGAGCTGTGCGAAACCGTTCGCGGGATCGAGGTCGACGGCCAGCCGTTGCGGCTCGATCCTCGGGTGCGCGAAGTGCTCGGCGAATACGCGGCGCAGATCGAGGCTGGCCGGCAACTCGCGCTCGAGTGCGTGCGCATCCTCGCGCGAGGCGACATGCCGACCTGGGAAGCGGCCGTCACGAAGGTGTTCGCCGGCGAGCTGATGGAGCGATTCCACGAGTCGGCCCTCGACATCCTCGGCATGCAGGCGACGCTGTCCGCGAATGCGGCCGGGGCCCCGATGGGCGGCCGGCTCGAGCAGCAGCTGCGCCACTCGCTGATGTGGGTGATCAGCATCGGCACCAACGAGATCCAGCGCAGCCTGATCGCGCAGCGCGCGCTGGGCTTGCCCAGGTAGGCAGCGAGAAACCGTCTTGGAGAGCGAATCCATGTCCAGCCAATCCGACGCGCTGGAAGGCGTGCGCGTCGTCGACTTCACCATCGTGATGTCTGGCCCGATGTGCACGCGCGTGCTGGCCGATGCCGGGGCGGACGTCATCAAGATCGAGTCGCCCGAGGGCGACATGGTGCGGCATCGGCCGCCGTTCCGGGGCGGCATCAGCACGTACTTCGCGGCGATGAACTGCGGCAAGCGGAGCACGGTGCTCGACCTGCACACCGCCGCGGGGCGGCAGGCCGCCTGCGAACTTGCGAGGGCGGCCGACGTCGTCGTCGAGAACTTCAGGCCCGGGGTGATGAAGCGCCTCGGCCTCGACTACGAGACCCTCGAACGCGACAACCCGCGGCTCGTCTACTGCTCGATCTCGGGGTTCGGCCAGAGCGGACCGATGTCCCAGGCGCCGGCGTATGCGCCGATCATCCACGCCGCGTCGGGCTACGAGGACGCCTACGCCCGCTACCAGGGAGATGCCTCGCGGCCAGCGAACAACGGCATCTTCATCGCCGACGTCCTGGGGGCGATCAACGCGGCCAGCGCCATCCAGACGGCGCTGCTCCAGCGCCACCGCACCGGGCGAGGGCAGTGCATCGACGTATCGCTGATGGATTCGGTGCTGGGAATGCTGATCTACGAGGTCCAGAACGCGCAGTTCCCCGCGGCGCGGCAGCGCCAGGTCTACCAGCCCGTGCGCGCCAGGGACGGATGGGTGATGGTGGCGGCGATCACGCCGCGCAACCTTGCGGCGCTGTTCGACGTGATCGGCTTCCCGGAAGGCAAGACCGACCCGCGGTTTTCCACCGTCGCGGAGAAGGAGGCGAACTGGGGCGAGCTCTTGCGGATCATCGAGGGCTGGACCTCGCAGCGCAGCGCGCTCGAGTGCGAGCAGACGCTGATGCAGGCAGGCGTGCCGTGCTCGCGCTATCGCACCGTCGGCGAGGCGATGTCCGACCCGCAGGCGGTGCATCGCCGGTCGATGGCGACGATCGGCGCCGATGGAGAGGCGTTCCAGGTCGCCAACGCGCCGTACAAGCTGTCGGCCAGTCGCATGGAGGCCCGGAACGTGTTGCCCCACCTCGGCCAGCACACCGAGGAGGTGCTGAGGTCGGTGCTCGGGTACGACGACGCGAGGCTCGCCGCGATGCGTGCGCAGGGGGCTTTCGGCGAAGCCGCAGACCTCCGGTAACCAGGCTCGCCCGGCGGCATCGAGCCTTGCCGGTCGCCTGACCGCGACCGGCTCCGCTATTCCTTGTAGTAGACGATCTGGTGGCTCGTGGCCAGCAGCGCGCCGTCTTCGCTCCAGATCTCGGCCGACTGGTCGTGATACCCCAAGCCGAAGTGCGAGGCGCGCGCCGTGCCCAGCACCGGGCGCTCGCCCTCGGCGGCCAGGCGCTTCGCGTCGGCGTGAAAGTAGCTGGTGAGCGAAACGGTTCCGGCGGGTACCCATCGCGGCCGGCGGATCATGACCCGCGGAAAGAACGAGTCGCAGATCGCCGCCAGCGACAGGAAGTCGAGCGGGCGCGGCGGATCGTCGCGGATCCACAGCGTGCTGACCGAATCGAGCTCGTGGTCCGGCTTCGCGCCGTCCGGCCAGCCGCCGCGGACGAAGCGCATGTCGTAGCGCTTCGTCCACTCCGCGAGCGCGCCGGCCTGCATGCGCTGCAGCGAGGCCGCGGGCGGCACTTGCGGAAACCCGGTCTCGGTCGACGACCAGGTCTGGCGCCGCAGCGCGAAGACGGCGGTCGCGGTCGTCGTGACGCCGTCGCCCTGGCTCGCGGTGATCGACCAGTGCTGCGTCGATCGGTTGGTGCGCACGGGCGCTGCGTCGATCCTGAACTCGCCGTCGGCGAGCGGCCCGGCGTAGTTGACGGTGAGCGCGACCGGGTCGCCGAGGCGCTTCGGGTGCGCGAGCGCGGCGTTCAGCATCGTTGCCGCGGTGACGCCGCCGAACGGGCCAACCATGTTGGCGTAGGCCGGGTCGGTGCGCCCGGTCAGCGAGTCGTCGGCGTTGCGGACGAGGCGGGTGGCGCGGTCGAGAGGGTGGGTGGCGTGAGCGTTCATTGGCGAATGCGACCTGCCGCTACCGATAAATGAGCGACGGCAACCAGGTGGTCAGCGGCGGCCAGTAGCTCGCCACCATCAGCGCGGCCACCGCCGCGACCACGAACGGCATGATCGCGCGGCCCACCTGTCCCAGCGTCAGCCCGGCGATGCCGCAGCTCACGAACAGGCAGATGCCCACCGGCGGGGTCAGCATGCCGATGGCGAGGTTCACCACCATCAGCACGCCGAAGTGCATCGGGTCGACGCCCATGTGCACGGTGAGCGGGGCGAGCACCGGCACGAGCAGGATCAGCGCGGCGGTGGTCTCCATCACGCAGCCCACGACCAGCAGGCCCGCCATCACCAGCAGCAGCAGGCCCCAGGGCGGCAGCGCCATCGTGGCGATCGCGCTCTGCAGCATCGCTGGCGTCTGCTGCATGGCCACCAGCCAGGTGAACACCTTCGCCATCGCGATGATGAACAGGATGGTCGCCGCGATCACCTGCGACTCCACCAGCAGCGCGGGCATCTCGCGCCAGGTGAGCTGCCGGTTGACCCACATCGCGACCAGCAGCGCGTAGAAGACGGCCAGCGCCGCCGCCTCGGTCACCGTGACGATGCCGCTCAGGATGCCGCCCAGCACGATCACCGGCGCGCCGAGCGACCACAGCGCCTTCCTGAACGAGGCGTAGACGAAGCGCAGCGAGAACGGTCGGCGCGTGCCGTAGCCGTGGCGTAGTGCCTTCCAGACCGCCACCGCCATGAACGACAGACCGAACAGCAGGCCGACGAACAGGCCGCCGGCGAACAGTTCCGCGATCGAGACGTTGGTGAGGAAGCCGAAGATCACCATCGGGATCGACGGCGGGATGATCACGCCGATCGCGCCGCCGGCGGCCACCAGCGCCGCGGAAAAGGCCGGCGGGTAGCCCTGGCGGATCATCGCCGGGATCGCGACCGCGCCGAGCGCCGCGGTGTCGGCCGCCGCCGAGCCCGAGATGCCGGCGAAGAACATCGAGGCCACGATCACCGCGCAGGCGAGCCCGCCCGGTGCCCAGCCCACCAGCGAGTCGGAGAAGTCGATCAGCTGCTGCGAGATGCCGCCGCGCTCCATGATCGAGCCGGCCAGCATGAAGAGCGGCACCGCAAGAAGATCGAAGGAATCGACGCCCGCGAAGAGCAGCTGGATGATCGTCTGGCCCAGCCCCGACGCATCGACCTCGGGCGGAAAGACCCCCGGCGCGAGGATGAACCCGATGGCGGGCAGGCCGATCGACAGCGCGATCGGCAGCCCCAGCGCGATCAGCAGGAACAGCCCGCCGAACAGCAGCGCGACGATCATCGGGGACGCTTCTCGCGTGCGGCGGCCATGTCGGCCAGCACGTGCACGATGAAGACGATCGCCGAGATCGGGATCACCGAGTAGGGAATCGACATCGGGATCTGCAGCGAGGCCGACGTATGCTCAGCGGCCTTGATCGTGTAGGCCGCGCCGAACCATGCGATCAGCGCGAAGCAGGCCAGCGTGAGCAGCTGCAGTGCGAGCACCACCGAACGCTGGAAGGCGGGGCCGAGGAAGTGGCCGATGCCCTGCAGGCCGATGAAGCTCGCACGCTTGTAGGCGACCGTGCCGCCCAGGAATGTGATCGCCACCAGCAGGTGGCGACTCACCTCTTCCGACCAGCCGAGCGAGTCGCCTGCGTAGCGGAATACCACCTGCGCGAACAGGATCACGCAGATGGCCGCGCCGATCGCCATCAGCAGTTTTTCAACCGCGGCGTTCAGCGCGCGGCTGAGCCGCAGCAGGGCCTGCATCGGCGCGTGCCTGGCGTGCGAGCGCTATTTCACCTCTGCGCGGATCTGCTCGACGAGCTTCTTCGTGTCGCCCGACAGCGAGTCGATCACCGGCTGCGTGGCCTTGCGGAAAGCCGCCAGGTCGGGGTTCTCGTCGACCTGCATGCCGGCCGCCTTCAGCTCGGCCAGCTGCTGGCGCTCGTTGTCACGGATGTAGCGTCGGCCCGCGAGCGCCGCGGTCTGCGCGCATTCCCCGACCGCCTTGCGCTCGGCAGCGGGCAGGTTGTCGACGAAGCGCTTGTTGGCCACGAATACCAGCGCCGAATAGACGTGGCGCGTCAGCGAGAGGTACTTCTGTCCCGCCTCGGGGAGCTTGGCGGCGTGGATGACCGCGATCGGGTTCTCCTGGCCGTCGATGACGCCCTGCTGCAGCTGGGTGAAGATCGGCCACGCCATCGGCGTGGGGTTCGCGCCCAGCGCGCGCCAGATCGCCAGGTGGGTCGGCGCCTCCATCGTGCGGATCTTCATTCCCTTGAGGTCCGACGGTTCCTTCACGTCGCGCTTCGAGTTGGTGACGTTGCGAAAGCCGTTGTCGAGGAAGGCGAGCGCGACGAAACCGGCCTTCTCGAAGCGGCGGCGCAGGTCCTGGCCGATCGGCCCGTCGAGCACCTTGTCGGCGGCTTCGTACGACGGGAACAGGAACGGCATCTCGAGCGCCTTGATCTCGGGCACGAAGGCCTCGACCGGACCGGTCGTGCTCACCGACATCTGCGTCGTGCCGAGCTGGATCTGCTGCAGCACCTGCGTCTCGCTGCCGAGCACCGCCGAGTGGTGAATCACGACGTCGAACTTGCCGGGCACCTGCTTGTCGAGGCACTCCTTGAACCAGGTGGCCGCGCGCGTGTGCACGAAGGTCGGGTTGGTGACGATGCCGATGTTGATCTTCGTCTGCGCGCTGGCGGCGCTGGCCGCGGCCAGGCACAGCGCAGCGACGGCGACCGCGAACGGTGGGCGCATGCTGGGGCTCCTGAAGGGAATTTCGAGGCTTCGAAGCATCACGGAAAACATTGGACCTGTCAAAAGATCCATCGATCGCGAAGAGGTCCCGGCCGACTACGCCGGCCGCCGCGCAGTCACGAGCAGCACCGGATACTCGCGCGTCGAGCCATCCGCTCGCGACCTGCGGATCCGGTGCGCGAGGCGGACCCGCACATCCGCGAACCCGGCGTCGTCGAGCCAGCGCGTGAGCTGCGCCGCTTCGAACCCGTGATGCATGACACCGGGTACGTCGGCACCATGGAAGCTGCCGTCCTCCTTGTCGAGATCCGCGAAGGCAATCCGGCCGCCCGGCGCGAGCACGTCGTGCACGCGTGCGATCAGGCCTGCAACGTCGTCGATGTGGTGAAGGGTCATGCTGCTGAAGACGAGGTCGAAGGGCCCCGCCGGCATCCGCTGCGCTAGATCGGCCTCCATCGGTTCGACGTTGGTGATCCCGAGCTCGCGAAGCTTGCGGCGCAGTACCTCCAGCATGCCCGCCGAGCTGTCGAGCGCGAGCACGCGCCCTACGCTGGGCGCGACCAGTGCGGTCACGAGCCCCGTGCCGCAGCCGAACTCCATGGCCCGCTCGGTGCCCGAGAGGGGGACATCGTCGAGGATCGCGCCCGCGACGGCTCGAGCGATGTTCGTGCGCCCGGGATCTTCCTCCCAGGTGTCGGCAACGGCATTGAAGTGCGCCACGTGGGCGCGACTCGCGTTGGCATGCGGCTCTGTCACGGTGGGCTCCTGGTCGACGGCCGAATTCGCTTCGACCTGCGATGCTAGGGATTGCCGAGGAAATCGCGCTTGCCGACGGGCACGCCGTTCTGGCGCAGGATGTTGTAGGCCGTCGTCGCGTGAAAGTACACGTTCGGCATCGAATGGCCCAGCAGCAACTGCATGCCCTTGTAGCGCGTCTCCTTGCCGGTGACCGGAAGCACGATGTCCTTGTCCTCGGTGCCGTCGATCAGCTCGGGGGGCACGCTGCGGATGAACTCGACGGTGCGGGCGATACGCACCTTCAATTCGGCCAGCGTCTTCTCGTCGTCCTCGTAGAACGGCACCTCCATCCCCGCCAGGCGTGCCACGACGCTTCGCGCCTTGTCGCAGGCGATCTGCACCTGCTTCGAGAACGGATACATGTCGGCGATGAGCCGGAAATCCATCAGCGTGCGAAGGTCGGTCTTCCCCGCGTCGACGTGCGCCTGGGCCTTGTCGAGGATCCTCGACAGGTTTTCGAGGATGTTCGCCAGCCGTGGAACGCTGGCCTGATACATCGAGATGTTCATGAAGGGGCCTCCCTCCGTCGTCCCGTCTCGAGCGCTCGCGTCGCGGGGCAGCCTCAGTGCGCCAGGATCTTGCCGAGGAAATGGCGCGCTCGCTCGCTGCGGGCGTCGATGTTGCCGAAGAATTCCTTCGTGGGGCAGTCCTCGACGATGCGACCGGCGTCCATGAACACCACCCGGTCGGACACGCTGCGCGCAAAGCCCATCTCGTGCGTGACGACCATCATGGTCATGCCTTCCTTGGCCAGGCCGACCATGACTTCGAGCACCTCGCCGACCATCTCGGGGTCGAGCGCGGAGGTGGGCTCGTCGAACAGCATGGCGATCGGGTCCATGCACAGCGCGCGGGCGATCGCCACGCGCTGCTGTTGGCCGCCGGAGAGCTGGCCGGGGAACTTGTCGCGTTGCGAAGCCAGCCCGACCCGCTCCAGGTAGTGCATGGCCTTGGTGGCCGCCTCGGACTTGCTGCGCCCGAGCACCTTCACCTGCGCCAGGCGAAGGTTCTCGAGCACCGAAAGATGCGGGAACAGTTCGAAGTGCTGGAACACCATGCCGACCCGCGAGCGCAGCCTGGGAAGGTCGGTGCCGCGTGCCGACACCGAGATTCCGTCGACCACGATGTCGCCCTTCTGGAAGGGCTCGAGCGCGTTGACGCACTTGATCAGCGTGGACTTGCCCGAGCCCGAGGGCCCGCAGACCACCACCACTTCGCCCTTCTCGACGTGCGTCGTGCAGTCGGTGAGGACCTGGAACTTGTCATACCACTTGCTGACGGCGCGGATGTCGATCATCGGCATGTCGATTCGCCTCGCAGGCTCAACGGATGATGGCGATACGCCGGTTCAGCGCCTTCACGCCCAGGGACAGCGCGTAGCTCAGCACGAAATAGACCACTGCCACCAGCGTGTACATCTCGACGAGGCGGCTGTCGCGCTGGGCGATCTTGACGGCGGCGCCCACGAGGTCGGTGACGTTGAGTAACGCCACCAGCGAGACGTCCTGGAACAGCACGATGGTCTGCGTGAGCAGCACGGGGAGCATGTTGCGCAGCGCCTGCGGCAGGATGATCAGGCGCATCGCCTGCGCGTAGTTCAGGCCGATGGCGTACGCTGCGCCGAGCTGGCCCTTGGGGATGCTCTGGATGCCCGCGCGCACGATCTCGCAGAAGTACGCGCCCTCGAACAGGATGAACGTGACGTAGGCGGAACGGTCTGGGCCGATCTTGGGTGGATAGGCGGCGCCGCTGACCCACTGCAGCATGACCGGCACGAGGAAGTAGAACCAGAAGATGACCAGCAGCAGCGGCACCGAGCGCATCAGGTTCACGTAGGCGGCGGCTGCCCACGCCAGCGGCGCGATGCCGGACAGGCGCGCCAGCGCCAGCAGGATGCCCCACAGCGTGCCGCCGATGGCGGCGACCACGGTGAGCTGGACCGTATACGACAGGCCCTTCATCAGGAAGGGCAGCGAGGCCGAGACGGATGCCCAGTCGAACCCTTCCATGGCCTAGCGTTTGCCTCCGAGATAACCGGGCACGGCCGTGGCCCGCTCGAGCCAGGCGAAGACCCGGTTGATGGCGAACGCCACCAGCACGTACAGCACGGTGGCGGCGCCGAAGGCGGCGAAATAGCGGAAGGTCATCTCGCCCATCTCGCGCGTGCGGAAGAAAAGCTCGGCCAGGCCGATCGAGTAGGCCACCGCCGAGTTCTTCACCAGGTTCATCGACTCGGACGTGAGCGGCGGAATGATGATGCGAAACGCCATCGGCAGCAGCACGTAGCGATACGTCTGCGCCTCGGTCAGGCCCATCGCGTAACCGGCCATTCGCTGGCCGCGCGGCAGCGACAGGATGCCGGACTTGACCTGCTCGGCGATGCGCGCGGAGGTGAACAGCCCGAGGCAGACCACCGAGAGGAGCAGCTGGAAGCGGGTCGGATCCATCTCGACCGCCATGCGCTTGAGCGGCGGGACGAATTCGGGGATGACGAAGTACCAGAGAAAGAACTGCACCAGCAACGGGATGTTGCGGAACAGTTCGACCCAGGCGTCACCCAGCGCGACCACCCAGCGCCGGTTGGTCGTGCGCAGCACGCCCAGCAGCGAACCGAGCACCATGGCGACGATCCACGACAGCGCCACGAGCGCCAGCGTGTATTCCAGCCCCGAGAGCAGCGACATCGCCCACGTCGTGTCGCCGTCCGGGGTCTCCTCGCCGAAGATGCCGAGGCCGAGCATGGCCGCTCTTCAGGCCTGGCGTGCGCTTACTCGACGCCCTTGTCGTTCGGATTGGCGAACGCTTCCTTGTTCGCAGCGTTCTCGGGGAAATTCAGGTTGATGCCCTTGGGCGGAATGGCGCTGGTGAACCACTTGTTGTAGAGCTGGTGGATCTCGCCGGACTTCATCACCGCGCCGATCGTCTTGTCGACCAGTGCCTTGAACTGCGGGTCGTTCTTGCGCAGCATCATGCTGTAGGGCTCGCTGCGCAGCGAGCCGGCCAAAATCCTGTAACCCGAGGGATCCTTGGAGTTCGCGATCTGTCCCGCCAGCAGGATGTCGTCCATGACGAACGCGACCGCCCGGCCGTCGGCCATCAGCAGAAAACTCTCGGCGTGGTCTTTGCCGTAGATTTCCTTGAAGTCCGCGTCTTCGGCCTTGGCGTACTTCTTCAGCAGCGGCACGGACGTCGTGCCCGACGTGGTGACGATCGTCTTGCCCTTGAGCTGCTCGAAGCGCTCGATGCCCGAGTCCTTCTTCACCGCCGCCGAGACGTTGATGACGAAGTAGGTGGGTCCGAACGCCACCTGCTTCTGCCGCGCGACCGAGTTGGTGGTGGAGCCGCACTCGAGGTCGATGGTGCCGTTTTCCAGCAGCGGGATGCGGTTGCTCGACGTGACCGGCGTGTAGTTCACCTTAAGCGCAGGCATCTTCAGCTCGGCCTTCACCGCGTCGACGATTTTCCCGCACAGGTCGATCGCGTAGCCGATCGGCTTGCCGGCGTTGTCAAGATACGAGAAGGGGATCGACGATTCGCGATAGCCCACGGTGATGGCGCCGGTCTCCTTCGCCTTTTGCAGCGTGCCGGTCAGCGCCTGGGCGTGCGCTGCAGCGGAGGCGATGGTCAGGCACGCGAAGAGGGCCGCTTGCTTGAATGGCGTCATGGAGTTCCCTCGATCGATGGGGGTGGATTGGAATGTGGCAGGTAGTGTAGCAATGAGCGCGAGCCGGCGCAGCATGCGGTGCGCCCGCTTTGCGGCACAGGGTTCGGGCGCAGCGCGCGCGTTCACCTCGAGCTCTTGCCGGTCTGGTCTGTTACCAGTGCGGCAACGGATCGTGCCGGGCCGGGAAGGGGATGCCGGTTCGGTCGCAGGCTCTCTCAACCGGGGCGCTGATTGGCGCTGACGATATCGCCGGGGAATTAGCCAAGCGAAATGTGCTTGTGATTCAGAACGTTGGCAGAACGGAGTGGCAAGTCAAGGGGTCGTGAGGGGTCGAGGAAGAACCCGGGCGAAGGGGCGCGAGCACTTACCGGCTGCGCACGTGTCGGCAAGCTGGGCTCGCGATCAAGACCCGTCCGGTTCCTGCATCCACGCTGGAATGGCCCGGTGGCCATGCAGCACGCGCCAGACATCGACGTGGTCCGGCCGCTCGACATAGAAGACGAGGTAGGGGTAGCGCGTCAGCGGCCAGCAGCGCAGGCCCGGCAAGTTCAACTCGTGCGCGTAGCGCGGCGACCCAACGGCCGGATGGCGGCCGATGTCGATGTACGCCTTCTCCAGGGCGTCGATGAAGCCGAGCGCGGCCGCCTTGGCCTCTGCTGCGAGGTAGTACGTGACCGCGTCCTCGACGTCCCGGTGGGCCTGCTCGCGCGGGACGACGGGCTTGGCCTTCATCCCGGGTTTCAGGGCTTGCGTTGCGACTTGACTCCGCCGCGGACCCGCTTGCGCAGGGCCTCGAAGTAGGCCTCGTTCACCGGCGCAGTGGGCGCGGACGAAGCGCCCGCGAGCAACAGGCTGCGCAGTTGCAGCCGGTCCTGATCGCGCCGGATGAGTTCGCGCACGTACTCGCTGCTGGTGCCGTAGCCGCGCTGACTGACCTGCTCGTCGACGAAGGCCTTGAGGCTGTCGGGGAGAGAGATGTTCATCGTGCTCATGGCGCAAGGCTAGGCTTTTTTGGCAGAATTTGGCAACAACGTTCGATGACCCGAGGAGCGCGATCGATCCGGGCCTGGCATCTACAATTTTCCGCGCCCGCTTCGTGGCGTAAGCTTCCCTGACCGGTAGACGAAAGTGAACTCTTCCGGCGAGGCTTGCTGTTGCAGTGGCGCGACTCAGGTGGCGGTGACGCCCTGGTCACAACAGAGTAAGTACGGAGGCCCAATGCAAAATCTGTCCGATCTGCTTCGTGCACACTTTGGTGAAGACTTTCCCGTAGGTAACGGGAGCGCCAAGCGCGATGATCCGCTCGTGATTCTTGATGGGCGCGTTCATGTGTCTATTGAGTACGCGGTGGCACAGCTTCTACTCGGCGCGGGAGGGTACGAGTACGAGCTTGAGCAACAGCAGACGCACCACAACGATGGACGCGTGATAGACGAACTTGTATATGCGACAAGACCGAAGGGGGCCTCAGACTGGACTGGGACCGGGCGCTTCTTCTTTGACGTCACTCATGGGTTCACGCGTTAGGCGCCAACATTTTCGAGCAAGAGGGAGCGATGGGTCAGCACCACATTCTTTCGATTAGCTCGGACGCTATCGATCTCAACCGCGAGCATAACGAAGCACTGGAAATGGCCATAGGCAAGGCCGTAGTTTCGCTGTGCGCAGGCCCACCGCTTGTCAACATGAGCAGCCGCATGCCCCAAATTGTTGAAAGCCGCGATGTTCTTGGCTGGCAGAATGCGATCCGTCGAGCCGGCGACGTGCATGACACAGAGAAAGGTGTTTTTGCCTGGTCTCATGCGAAGCTTAGGTCTCTAGATAGGCTGTCGATTGACGAGCTGGAAGAAATCGCCAGACTCGTGTCAACCGCAATCGCCAACCGCAGCAATTGTTGAGGACGTTAAAGCGGACGCCATAGCAGTGCCGCTTGATCTGAGCGCTCGGCGTCAGATCTGCCAACAATGCAGATGCGCCAGATCCCGTTCTTGTAGGTGAAGTCCCGCTTGAGAATCCGAGAGCCACTAGATGCAGTGCCGATGAGCCGCTCCGGTTAGCGTTACCGACCTGAACGCCAATCTTTGGCGCAGGCCCCATGAAGAAGGCGACGGAAGTCGATGCAGCCACGGATCGATCGAGAGACGCGGCGTGTGCGCTGCTGATCGCGGTGCGGCGCCGCCAGCCGCGGCAAGCGGTCATCGTCCATTCCGATCACGCCAGCCAGAACCGCCGCCGGTATGCCATGACATACCGCTCCTGCTCGCGCGTCTCGATCGCCCCCGATCGCGCGGTGCGAACCTTCCGTATCGCCTCGCTCGGCGCGACGCCGGACTCGACGAGCAGGCACGCGGCCACCGTACCCGCACGCCCGAGTCCGCCGCGGCAATGGACGAGCACCTTGCCGCCCTGCATCAGAGCGTCGACGGCCGTCCGCCCCGCCACGGGCCACGCCTCCTCGAACGAAGGGCCTGGCGCGGTGACGTCCACGATCGGCAGGTGATGCCACGCGATGCCGCGGCTCGCGATGCGTTGGCCGAGATCCGGCACGCCGAGCAGTCTCATCTCGTGCTCCTCGATCAGCGTCAGCACCGCCCGCGCGCCCCAGCGCTGCACGACGTCGAGGTCGGCGTCGAGGTCGCGCGCCCACGGACGGCCGAAGACGCTGTCGCCGCGCTTGCCGGGGCAGAAGGTCACGCCGACCATCCCGCCGGCAGCTGCCACAGGCAACTCGGCGATGCGAAGCGGATCGGTCAGGCTCGTTCGTGGGGCAAGCGTGGTCATGGAGTATTTCCCTCCCGC
>CALMSQ010000425.1:0-7349 GCA_937872345.1 uncultured Burkholderiales bacterium
GCGCAGGTGCTCGAGATCGGCACCGGCTGCGGCTACCAGGCCGCGGTGCTGGCGCGGGTCTTCGGGCAGGTGGTCTCGGTCGAGCGCGTGCGCGGGCTGCACGAGCAGGCGCGCAACAACCTGCGCGCGATGCGCCTGGCCAACCTTCGGCTGGTGTTCGGGGATGGCCATCTCGGCGTTGCGCAGGCCGCGCCCTTCGACGCGATCGTGATGGCCGCGGCCGGCGAGGCGATTCCCGATGCGCTGCTCGAGCAGATGCGGGTCGGCGCGCGGCTGATCGCGCCGATCGGCACGACGCGACAGGCGCTGCACCTGGTCGAGCGCGTCGAGCGCGAGCAGTGGCAGGTCACGGTGCTCGATGCGGTACGATTCGTACCATTGCGCACCGGCACCTCCTAGTGCCAATGCACCGCCTACCGAGTGCGCCCCAGCGGCGCGACACAGCCATGGTGAAACCTGTCGAAGGCGTCGGCCCGGCCGACGCACCGGCGCGCATCGGGGGTCGCAGCGTCGGACTCCTCGTTGCGATCGCCACGATCCTCGCAGCGTGTGCGAGCTCCCATCCCGCGCCGATCGTGCATCGGACGCCCACAACGCGTCCCGCCGCAGCGCCCGCTCCCGTTCCGCCGGTCGCCACCTTGCCGGCGCCGGCGCCGGCTCCGGCTCCCGGCGCCGCCGACTCGGCGCCGCTCGTGATCGAGACCACGCCGGTGCCGTCGAGTCGCGTCGAGTCGCGCCCGCTGCCCGGTCCGGGCGGGACGATCGCCGCGCCGCCGCCGCCGCAATCGTCGAACATGCTCAAGACCGAGCCGATGGCCACCAAGCAGCCGTACTCGGATTCGCTGTTCGAGGAGCTGAAGTCGGCCGCGCCGCCGGCGGCCGCCACGCCGGGCCCGGTCGCAATCGCGCCGCCCACGGCCCCGGCGCCCGCAGCTGCGCCGACGTCGCCGCCTGCGCCGGCTCCAGCGGCACCGGCCGCTCCCGGGGCCGCTTCCGCCGGAGACTTCGTCTGGCCGGCCACGGGCCAGGTCGTGCAGGGATTTGCCGAGCCGCGCAGCATGGGGATCACGATCGCGGGCAAGGCCGGAGACCCGATCGTCGCGGCGGCCGACGGCCGCGTGATCTTCAGCGGGCCGGGGCCGCGCGGCTACGGCAACCTCGTGATCCTCAAGCACGCCAACGAGACGCTGTCGGTCTACGGGCACAACCGAACGCTTCTGGTGAAGGAAGGCCAGAGCGTCAAGCGCGGCCAGCGGATTGCCGAACTCGGCAGTTCCGGCGCGGACAGCCCGCAGTTGCGCTTCGAGATCCGCAAGGACGGCAAGCCCGTCGATCCGCGCAAGTACCTGCCGGCGCGCTGAGCGCGACGGGTTCCCGGCGATGGTTCCCGTCCTGTGCTTCGACATCGAGACCGTGCCCGACGTGGCGGGCCTGCGGGTCATCCACGGGCTGGACGACTCGATCGACGACGCCACGGTGGCGGAGCAGGCCTTTGCGCGCCGGCGCGAGCAGACCGGCAGCGATTTCCTGCCGCTGCACCTGCACCGCGTGGTCGCGATCGGCGCGTTGCTGCGCACCGACGAGGGACTGAAGGTGCGCTGCATCGGCGAGCCGGACACCGACGAGGAAAAGCTCGTCAGGGCCTTCTACCAGCTCGTCGATCGCCACACGCCGCAACTGGTGTCGTGGAACGGCGGCGGCTTCGACCTGCAGGTGCTTCAATACCGCGCGCTGGTGCACGGCGTGCAGGCCGCGCGCTACTGGGAGCAGGGCGACGAGGACCGCGAGTTCAAGTGGAACAACTACCTCGGCCGCTACCACTCGCGTCATCTCGACCTGATGGACGTGCTGGCGCTGTACACGCCGCGCGCGAATGCGCCGCTCGACGAGCTGGCGAAGCTGTGCGGATTCCCGGGCAAGCTCGGCATGGACGGCTCGCAGGTCTGGCCCGCCTACCGTGACGGCCGCCTGCCCGAGATCCGCGCCTATTGCGAGACCGACGTGGCGAACACCTGGCTGATGTTCTGCCGGTTCCAGCGGATGCGCGGGCTCTGGACGCCCGAGCACTACCGGCGCGAGGTCGCGCTGCTGCGCGAGACGCTGCAGGGGCAGGCCGGGCAGGCGCCGCATTGGCGCGAGTTCCTGCAAGCGTGGCCGGCGGCGTGAGCGCGGCCGGCGAGCCGCTGACGCTGGACATCGCTTCGCTCGATCTCGAGGCGAACGGCGTCGCGCATCACGAGGGCAAGGTGGTGTTCGTGCGCGGCGCGCTGCCCGGCGAGCGCGTGCGCGCAACGCTGGTGCGCCGCAAGCCGCGCTTCGACGTGGCGCAGACCATCGAGGTGCTGCGCGAATCGCCTTCGCGGGTGGTGCCGCGGTGCCCGCATTTCGGCGTCTGCGGCGGCTGCTCGATGCAGCACCTGGAGCCGGGTGCGCAACTGGCGATCAAGCAGCGCGCGCTCGAAGACCAGCTCTGGCACATCGGCAAGGTGCGGCCCGGGTCGATCCTGAGGCCGCTCGCCGGCCCGGTCTGGGGCTATCGCTATCGCGCCCGCCTGTCGGTGCGTCACGTGCCGAAGAAGGGCGGCGTGCTGGTCGGCTTCCACGAGCGCGGATCGAGCTACGTGGCCGACATGCGCGAGTGCCACGTGCTGCCGCCGCGCGTGTCGGACCTGCTCGTCCCGCTGCGCGAGCTCGTGGGCGGGCTGAGCCTGCGCGAGCGCCTGCCGCAGGTCGAAGTGGCGGTGGGCGAGCACGATGCAGGCCTGCTGGTGGCGCTGGTGCTGCGCGTGCTCGACGCACCGGACGCGCAGGACCGATCGCGCCTGCTCGAGTTCGCGGCGCGCGAGCACGTCGAGCTGTGGCTGCAGCCGAAGGGGCCGGATTCGATCGAGTTGTTGTGCACCGCCGACGGCCGGCCGGCGGGCAGCGACGGCGATTCGCAGCTCGCGTACCGGCTGCGCGAGTTCGACGTCGCGATGCCGTTTCGGCCGACCGACTTCACGCAGGTCAACCACCGCATCAACGAGGTGCTGGTTTCGCGCGCGATTCGGCTGCTCGGGCCGCAGCCGGAGGATCGGGTCGCCGACCTGTTCTGCGGGCTGGGCAACTTCTCGCTGCCGCTGGCGCGGCGCGCCCGCGAAGTGGTCGGGGTCGAGGGCAGCGAGACGCTGGTGCGGCGCGCGCAGCACAACGCGCTCCTCAACGGACTGGGCGATCGGACGACGTTCCGCGCCGCGAACCTGTTCGACGAGGGAGCGGCCGGGTTTCGCGCGCTCGGTCGCTTCGACCGGGTGCTCATCGATCCGCCGCGCGAAGGCGCGCTCGAAGTGGCCAAGGCGCTCGCCGCCGATCCCGGCAAGCCGGTGCGGGTGGTCTACGTGTCGTGCAACCCCGCGACGCTGGCGCGCGATGCGGCGATCCTCGTGCACCAGGGCGGGTTCGCGATGACGGCAGCGGGGGCGGTGGACATGTTTCCGCAGACCTCGCACGTCGAATCCATGGCGGTGTTCGAGCCGTCCAGCGGGTCGGCGTAGGCGGCATTCCGGGGAGCGGTGGCGCGGGGCGCGCGGCCGGCCGGGCCCGGCGCCGCGGTGGCCGCGTGGGGGGCGGCGGCGCGCCCAACGCCTCGCGCCGGCCGGGCGCGGCGAGGCCCGGCCCGCTGCGCGGCCCACGACTGCGGCCCCGCTTCGCGGGGCTTCCCTCGCCCACCTCGCAGGCTTGCACCCGCTGCCGACGGGCGCTGCGCGCCCGACGGCGTCGGGTCCCGCAAGCCTGCTTTCGGTGGCGCTCGGCTTGTCGAGGGCCGCGCAGCGGGCCGGGCCTCGCCGCGCCCGGCCGGCGCGAGGCGTTGGGCGCGTCGCCGCCCCCCACGCGGCCACCGCGGCACCGGGCCCGGCCGGCCGCGCGCCCCGCGCCACCGCTCCCCGGAATGCAAAAGGCCGCCCGGTGGGCGGCCTTTGATGCAGGAGGGGGGTGTTCAGTCGCGGTCGCCGCCCAGGACGCCGAGCAGCATCAGCAGGTTGCTGAACACGTTGTAGATGCTCAGGTAGACCGACAGCGTCGCGCTGACGTAGTTGGTCTCGCCGCCGTTCACCACGCGCTGCAGGTCGTACAGGATGAAGGCCGAGAAGATCAGCACGGCCAGCGTGGAGATCGTGAGCGCGAGGGCGGGCATCTGCAGCCAGATGTTGGCGATGGCGGCGACGAACACCACCATGAAGCCGATGAACAGCCACTTGCCCATGCCGCTGAAGTCGCGCCTGGAGACGGTTGCGACGGTGGCCATGACGGCGAAGATCGCCGCGGTGCCTCCGAATGCGGTCATGACCAGGCTGGCGCCGTTCGAGAAGCCGAGCACCGCGCCGACCAGTCGCGACAGCATCAGGCCCATGAAGAAGGTGAAGCCGAGCAGCAGGGCGACGCCGATGCCGCTGTTCTTGAAGCGCTCGATCGCGTAGAAGAAGCCGAACGCGACGCCGAGGAACACCAGCAGGCCGACGAACGGCGAGCCGGCGAAGAACCGGAAGCCGGTCTGCACGCCGATCCAGGCGCCCAGCACCGTGGGAACCATCGACAGCGCGAGCAGCCAGTAGGTGTTGCGGAGAACCCGGTTACGGCTGGCGGTCTCGAGGACGCCTCCCGTTGCGCCGAACCCGCGCGTGCCCAGTTGGTTTTGCTCGTATGCCATGCGTGTTGCCTCCAGAAAAGCGGCCAGCGTCGGCCAGTAAGTCCCGACCGGACATGGGGACGAAGGTCTCCCACCGCAACGCCCGGCATCATGCCACCCGGTCGCTGCCCGGTACAGAGCTTTTGTCAGCCGGCTGTGTTAAACTTACAAGTTAACCTGAGTTCTGGCGAAATGCTGGCCAGATGCTGGTCAGATGCTGAGAAACTGGCATAATTAAGTGACACAAGTCACTCATTTTGCTGGATATTCCAGGCCGTGACCAGTCTGTGCCCTGTTTCATTCGGGGGCCGGCGACCCGTAGAGCGTCGAGGCCGCAGCTGCCGGCCGGAACGGGTGGGCGGCGCCTCCCCGGAAATCAGTCAAGCGATTTTCACCACTTCCGACCTTCGGGAAACCAAATGGCTGTCGAACGGACCCTCTCCATCATCAAGCCGGATGCCGTGGCCAAGAACGTCATCGGCCAGATCTATTCGCGTTTCGAAGGCGCTGGCCTGAAGGTCATCGCCGCGCGGATGATGCATTTGTCCCGCGAGCAGGCGGGGGCTTTCTACGCCGTGCATCGGGAGCGTCCCTTCTTCAAGGACCTGGTCGAGTTCATGACCTCCGGGCCGGTCATGATCCAGGTGCTCGAAGGCGAGAACGCGATCCAGAAGAACCGCGACCTGATGGGCGCCACCGATCCGAAGAAGGCCGCGCCGGGCACGATCCGCGCCGACTTCGCCGACAGCATCGACGCCAATGCGGTGCACGGCTCCGACGGCGCCGAGACGGCGCGCGCCGAAGTGGCGTTCTTCTTCGCGGCGCTCGACGTCCATTCGCGCTAAGCTCGCGGGAGTCCCTGTTCCGGCGGCCCCATGATGAGCGAGATCGTCAACCTGCTCGGGCTGGATGCTGACGGGTTGGCGCAGCGCTGCGCCGACTGGGGGCAAAAGCCCTTCCGCGCGCGCCAGCTGATGCGCTGGATCCACCAGCGCGGCGAGCACGACTTCCACGCGATGACCGACCTCGCCCGGGATTTCCGCGAGGTGCTCGAGCGCAGCGCCTGCGTCGCCGCACCGGCGGTCATTGCCGACAACGTGTCGGCCGACGGCACCCGCAAGTGGCTGCTCGACGTCGGCGCGGGCAACGCGGTCGAGACGGTCTACATCCCCGAGGCCGACCGCGGGACGCTGTGCATCTCCACGCAGGCCGGATGCGCGGTCAACTGCCTGTTCTGCTCGACCGGCAAGCAGGGTTTCTCGCGCAACCTGGCGGCGCACGAGATCGTCGCGCAGCTGTGGCACGCCAACCGGGCGCTCGGTGCCGGCGACCCGGCGCAGCGCGCGCGCGGCGAGCGCCCGATCACCAACGTGGTGTTCATGGGGATGGGCGAGCCGCTGCAGAACTACGCGGCGACGCTGACCGCGCTGCGCATCATGCTCGACGACAACGCCTACGGGCTGTCGCGGCGGCGGGTCACGGTGTCGACCTCCGGCGTCGTGCCGATGATCGACCGGCTGCGCGACGACTGCCCGGTGGCGCTGGCGGTTTCGCTGCACGCGCCGGACGACGCGCTGCGCGACGAGCTCGTGCCGCTGAACCGCAAGTACCCGCTGGCCGAGCTGATGGCGGCGTGCCGTCGCTACCTCGAGCGCGCTCCGCGCGACTTCATCACGTTCGAGTACGTCATGCTCGACGGCGTCAACGACAGCGACCGGCACGCCGAACGACTGCTCGCGCTGGTGCGCGACGTGCCGTGCAAGTTCAACCTGATCCCGTTCAATCCGTTTCCGAACTCCGGCCTGCGGCGCTCGCCCGCCGAGCGGATCCGGCGCTTCGCGCAGCGGCTCACGGATGCCGGCATCGTGACGACGATCCGCCGCACCCGCGGCGACGACATCGACGCGGCCTGCGGGCAGCTCGCGGGCGAGGTGCAGGACCGCACCCGTCTCGGCGAGCGTACGGCCCGCGCCGCCGGCCGATCGGTGCCCGCCGGCGGCCGGGAAGCGCGCGCGACGCGCCCGGCCGGCAAGCGCGGCAGGCAGCCAGCGGAGGCGCAATGAAGACGACGACGACCGGCCGGACGATCAAGGGCCTCATCGGGGCCCGATGGCTGGCAGTGCTGCTGGCCGGCGCCGCACTGGCCGGTTGCGCGACCGACGGCAAGCCCCCCGTACCGTCCGACAGCCAGGTCGCCGCGGTGATCCCGCAGTCGACCAACGAAACCGAGCAGAGGCGTCGCGCGCGCATCAGGCTCGAGCTGGCCGCGAACTACTACCAGCAGGGCAACTTCAACGTGGCGCTCGACGAGCTGCGTCACGCGCTCGAGGTCGACCCGGGCTACGCCGCGGCCTACGGGGTGCTCGGCCTCGTCTATCGCGACCTCGGCGATCTCGATCGCGCCGAAGACAGTTTCCAGCGCGGCCTGCAGCTCGCCCCCGGCGACCCCGACCTGAACAACAACTATGGCTGGTTCCTGTGCCAGACCGGCCGCGAGCGCAAGTCGATCGACTTCTTCCTGCGCGCCCTGAAGGATCCGCTGTACGCGACGCCGGCCAAGCCGCTGCACAACGCCGGCATCTGTTCGATGCGGATCGGCGACGAGGCGGCGGCCGAGGGCTATTTCCAGCGCGCCTTCCAGGTCGATCCGTCGAACGCGGTCGCGATGTTCAACCTGAGCGAG
>CALMSQ010000426.1:0-5648 GCA_937872345.1 uncultured Burkholderiales bacterium
TGTTGGTAGGCCGTGCTGGATTCGAACCAGCGACCAACGGATTAAAAGTCCGCTGCTCTACCAGCTGAGCTAACGACCCATCTTGCGAAGCCCGCAATTTTAGTATGGGTGTCGCCGCGGGTCAAACGGCCTGCCGCGTCGATACCGAGTACGCCGCCGGTGGTGGCCATGCGCAGGCATTGACCGTCCCCGTGCCGGGTGCTACCGTGGTGCTACCCTTCGCCGGTGAAGTCGGACATGTCCACCCCTTCCATTACCACCACGCTCAAGCTCAGCGAGGAGCTCAAGGCGCGCATTGCGCAGGCGGCCGCAGAATCGGGCAAGTCTTCGCACGCTTTCATGCTCGAGGCGATCGAGCGTCATACCGATCTCGCGGAACGTCGGCGCGAGTTCGTTGCGTCGGCGCTTCGCGCCGAGGAGGAAGTCGCGCAGTACGGCCTCGTCTACGACGGCGACGAGGTGCTGAGCTGGCTCCAGTCTCGCCTGGAAGGGGCCCGGCCGCCGCTGCCGCGCAAGCGCCGCCTGTAGTGTCGCGGTGGCACGGCTCGTCTTCGCGCCGGGGGCGCTGCGCGATCTCGATCGCCTGGCGGATTTCCTGCTCGAGCAGTCCCCGGCAGATGCCGTCGCTACGGCGCCGCTGATCTCCAGCGCCCTGTCCGTCCTGAAAGAGCATCCGATGATCGGCCGGCCGGCCGACGCGGGGCTGCGCGAGCTGCTGATCTCGCGCGGACGAAGCGGGTACGTCGCGTTGTATCGCTACGATCCCGCCTCCGACACCGTCGTCGCGCTCGCGATCCGGCACCAGCGCGAACGACGCTGAGTCGGTGCGTCCGGCACGCGTGCCGCCTGACAGCACCGTTCAGCGATACCGCGTCGGATCCGCCACCCCCGCCGCCGCGAACCCGTCGCGCCGGATCCGGCACGCGTCGCAGCGCCCGCAGGCGCGTCCCTGCCGGTCGGCCTGGTAGCACGAGACCGTCATCGAGAAATCGACGCCGAGGCGCGCGCCTTCGCGGATGATCTGCGCCTTGCTCATGTCGATGATCGGGGCGCGGATGCGGATCGGCCGGCCTTCGACGCCGGCCTTCGTCGCGAGGCTGGCCATCCGCTCGAACGCGGCGACATACTCGGGGCGGCAGTCCGGGTAGCCGGAGTAGTCGACCGCGTTGGCGCCGAAGTGGATCTCGCCGGCCTCGAGCACCTCGGCCCAGCCGAGCGCGATCGACAGCATGATGGTGTTTCGCGCCGGGACGTAGGTGACCGGGATCGCGCCGGGCGCGCCCGGTTGCTCCGGGACGGCGATCGACGCGTCGGTCAGCGCCGAGCCGCCGAAGCGCGAGAGGTCGATGTCGACGATCTCGTGGCGCGTGGCGCCCAGCGCCGCCGCCACCCGCGCGGCGGCGTGCAGCTCGGCCGCGTGGCGCTGCCCGTAGCGAAGCGAAAGCGCGTAGCACTCGCGGTCCTGCTCGCGGGCCAGCGCCAGCACCGTGGCCGAGTCGAGCCCGCCCGAGAGCAGGACGACGGCGCGCATCAGCGCGCCGGCAGCTTGGCCAGCCGGTCCTTCGCGAGCGGAGCCGCCTGGCTCTGCGGGTAGCGGGCGATCACCGACTCGAGCGTGCTGCGCGCTGCGCGCCGGTCGCCGCTCTCGGCCTGCGCGTAGCCGACGTTGAGCAGCGCGTCGGGGGCGCGCGGGTTGTCGGGATACTTCGTGATCAGCGCCTGGTGGCTGGCGATCGCGCCCTTGTAGTCCTTCAGCGCGAACTGGCTGCTGCCGATCCAGAACAGCACGCTCGGCAGGTAGGGACTGTCGGGATACTGCGTCTGGAACAGCTGGAAGCCGGTGAGCGCGCCACGGAAGTCGCCGTTGCGGAACAGCGCGAGCGCCGCCTCGAACGCGCGCTGCTCGGACTGGTCGACGGTGACGGTGCGCCCGTCGATCTGCGTGCTGACCGGCTCGAAGCGCTTGATGCGCGAGTCGACGTTGGCCATCTGGTCGCGCATCTGGCGCTGCAGCGTCACCAGCTCGTTGGTCTGCACCTCGAGCTGGCCGCGCAGCCGCGCGATTTCCTGCCGCATCGCGTCGAGTTGCGACTGCAGTTCGAGCTGCCCGCGCGAGCCCTGCTCGAGCCGCTCGACGCGCCGCGCAAGCTCGTCGAGCTTGTCGTTGGTCTGCTGCTGCAGCACCTGCACGCGGCCGCGAACGTCGAGGATCGCGCGGCGCGCCTCGTCGTCCTCGAACAGCGCGTGCGCGCCCGGCGCCACCGACAGCAGGCCGGTGGCGACGCAGAACCCGGTGAGCGCGCGGCGCGGCGTCATCGCGATGCCCGCTTCACTGGTAGACGAGGTCGGCGCGGCGGTTCTCGGCGTACGAGGCCTCGTCGGCGCCGGTGGCGCGCGGACGCTCCTCGCCGAAGCTCACCGCTTCCATCTGCTTGTCGGGCACGCCGAGCGCCGACATCGCGCGACGCACCGCCTCGGCGCGCTTCTGGCCGAGCGCGAGGTTGTACTCGCGGCTGCCGCGCTCGTCGGTGTTGCCCTGGATCACGACGCGCTTGGCGTTGTTGGCGAGCAGGTAGCGCGCGTGCGCCTCGACGGTGCCGCGGAACTCGTCCTTGACCACGAAGCTGTCGAAGTCGAAGTAGATGCTGCGCTTGGCGAGCGGGCTATTCGGATCGTTCAGCGGGTCGGTGGCGCCGACCGTGACGGGCTCGACGGCACGGCCGCTGGCGCCGCCTGCCGTCGCGCCGCCCGCGCCGTCGCGACTCTCGATCGGGGCCGGCCCCTTGCCCGCGGTCTCGTCCTCGAGCTTCACGCTCGAACATGCGGCGAGGAACGCCATCATCGTGGCGGCGATTGCGAGTCGGATCGTCGTTTTCATCGTGCCCTCTGTGTCGTGACTGTTCGTGGTTGTCGAGGCCGCTCCGCTGTCACTTCGCGAAGGGCCCCCAGGTCGGTTCGCGGATGTCGCCCGCGTTCGAGGTCATGCGCTGGCGCACGCGTCCGTCGATGCTCACCGCGACCAGCGAGTCGCGTCCGCCGGCCTGCGTCGCGTACATCACCCAGCGCCCGTTCGGCGCGAAGCTGGGGGACTCCTCGCGGCCCGCCTCCGACAGCAGCGTCTCGTTGCCGCCGGCGAGGTCGCGCACCGCCACCAGGAAGCGGCCTTCGCGTCGCGTGAGGAAGGCGAGCGTCTTGCCGTCGGGGCTGATGCGCGGACTCACGTTGTACGACGAGCCGAAGGTGATGCGCGCGGCGTCGCCGCCGCCCAGCGAAATGCGGTAGATCTGCGGCGAGCCGCCGCGGTCGGACGTGAAGTAGAGGCTCTTGCCGTCCGGGGCGAACACCGGCTCGGTGTCGATGCCCGACGAACTGGTGAGCCGGCGCGGCGACCCGGAGCCGTCGGCGTTGATCAGGTAGATCTGCGACAGGCCGTCCTGCGTGAGCGCGACCGCCAGCGTGCGACCGTCGGGCGACCACGCCGGCGCGCTGTTGCTGCCCTTGAAGTTCGCGACCGCCTTGCGCTGCCCGCTGCCGAGCGTGTGCACGTAGACGACCGGCTTCTTCAGCTCGAACGAGACGTAGGCCAGCCGCGTGCCGTCGGGCGACCACGACGGCGAGATGATCGGCTCGGGCGAGGTCAGCGGCGAGACCACGTTCTCGCCGTCCCAGTCGGCGACGTTGAGCTTGAACCGGTTGCCCTGCTTGGAGACGAACGCAATGCGCGTCGAGAAGATGCCCTTCTCGCCGGTGATCTTCTCGTACACCCAGTCGGCGACGCGGTGCCCGCCGTAGCGCAGGTCGGCCTCGCTCACCACCAGCGACTCGCCGCCGATCGCGCTCTGGCGCACTGCGTCGCTCAGGCGGAAGCGGATGTCGTAGCGGCCGTCGGCGAGCCGGGACACCGAGCCGGCGAGCACCGAGTCGGCGCCGCGCGAGCGGATGTCGGGGAAGTTGATCGACGCGGTGTCGGACATCGTCGCCTGCGGGTCGATCACGCGGAACGCACCGCTGCGGGCGAGGTCGCCGCGCACCACGTTGGCGACGTCCTGCGGCGTGCGGCCGTCGGTGGCGAAGCTGGCGATGGCGATCGGGTACTGGGTGGCGCCGACCCCGGAGACGTCGATGCGCATCTGGGCGTGCCCGACGGGCAGCGCCAGCGCGAGACACAGCGCCAGGAACAGTCTCCTCATGAAACTCCTCGTGACGACCAAGCGCGGATTATAGCGGCCTGCGCCGTGAACCTCCGGACCAGGGGGCTTCGGCGCGCGCGGCCCGGCGTCGACGCTCATCGGTCGTCCTTCGGCCCGCGCGCGATCTCGAGCTCGGGCGGGCAACTGCCGTCGCGCTGGCGCGGCAGCGGCGACGAGCGCTGGATGCCGCGCTCGGCCGCATCGTCCCAGGCGGCAATGCCGCTCGAGCGACGCAGCTTCACCGACATGATCGTGCAGTCGGGCGCCACCTTCACGACGAAGACGGCCTTGGGGTTGCCGGCAAGGTCGGCCGGCACCTGGTAGGTGGTGTTCGAGCGGATCAGCGCCGACAGGCGGGCGACGTAGCCGTTGTCGGTGCCCGCGCCGCCGGCCGCGCCGGTGGCCCCGGGGGTGCCCATGGCCCCGGCAGCGCCCGAGGCGCCGCCGCTTGGGCCGCCCTCGATCGGGGTGCCGGCCGATGCGCGCAGGCGATCGAGGTAGGCCTGGCGCTGCTTCTCGTCCTGTTCGCGGCGCGCCTTCTCCTGCGCCTCGCGTTTCGCCTTCTCGTCGGCTTCGCGCTTCGCCTTCGCCTCTTCCTCGCGCTTGGCCTTCGCTTCGGCCTCGCGCTTGGCCTTCGCCTCGGCCTCGCGCTTGGCCTTCGCCTCGGCCTCGCGCCTGGCGACGAGTTCCTGCTCGCGGCGCGCCTTCTCTTCGGCGGCTTTGCGCGCTTCGGCTTCCTTGCGGCGGATCTCGGCCTGTCGGCGCGCCTCTTCCTCGCGCCGTGCGGCCTCCTCGCGGGCCTTGCGCTGCTGCTCGAGCACGATGTCGGGCTTCTCGACGGCCGGCGCCGGTTCGGGAGCGCGCACCACGGGAGGCGGCGGAGGGGGCGGCGGTTCCGGAGCGGGCTTCGGCTCGGGTTTCGGCGGCGCGACCGGCCGCGGCTGCGGCTCGACCGGCATTGCGGGCGACCACATTTCGGCGGCCACCGGCGCCGGCTTCTGCGTCTGCCAGCGGATGCCGACGAACAGCATCAGCACGAGCAGGCCGTGCATCGCGAGCGCCAGCGCGAACGCGCGCGCCCGGCCCTTCGGCTTCGGCGGCTTGCGCACCGGCCCGGCGCCGCCCGAGCGCGGCATTGCGGGGGCCGGGCCGGCAGGGGGATCGAGGGGCATCAGGGCGCGCATCGGCAGTGGCTGGATGTCGGCGTCGTCGGGTGTCGTCGCGCGGGCGGGGTCAATTGGCGGGCTTGACCATCAGCGCGACGCGGCCGATGTTCAGTTTCTGCAGTTCGTTCATCACGTCGATGATCGCCTCGTAGCGCACCGAGCGGTCGCCGCTGATCACGACCGCCATCTGCGCATTGTCGCCGCGCAACTGCTCGATCGCGCCGGCCAGGTCGCCGCGGCCGACGCGGCGCTCGGACGGGTCGCCGGTGTTCACGCCGCGCACGCGCATGTC
>CALMSQ010000427.1:0-4234 GCA_937872345.1 uncultured Burkholderiales bacterium
AAGGGCGAGGCGATGAACATGGCCGAGACGCTCGAGATCGACGCGGTGATCGATCCGGCGCAGACGCGGCAGTGGCTCGTGGCGGGGCTCGATGCGGCGTCGGCGCAGACGGCGCCGCGTCCGACGGGCGCGCGCTTCGTCGATCCCTGGTAGGCAGCAGGCCGGGTCTTGACAGGGGTACCTTTTTCCGGAAAGATAGTAACAGATTACTCACTTTCAGGGCCCGCTTTCCATGGATGCAGCCGCCAGGCACCTCCCCGCCGACGAGCGTCGCGCGGTCACGGTCGAGACCGTGGTCGAGCTCGCCGCCGAGCAGAACCCGAGCGAGATCACGACCGCCGCGATCGCGACCCGGATGGGGCTGACCCAGGGGGCGCTGTTCCGGCACTTCCCTAGCAAGGACGCGATCTGGCGCGCGGTGATGGACTGGGTCGCCGAGCGTCTGATGGCGCGCGTGGACCGGGCTGCGAGATCCGCCGCGTCGCCGCCGGGCGCGCTCGAGGCGATCTTCATGGCGCACGTCGCCCTCATCGCCGAGCACCCGGGCGTGCCGCGGATGATGTTCGGCGAGCTGCAGCGGCCCGGCGACTCCGCCACGCGGCGCATGGTCCAGGCGCTGCTCGAGCGCTACCGCGATCGCCTGCGCGCGCTGATCGAACAGGGACGCGCGAGCGGCGAGCTCGACCCCGAAGTCGATCCCGACCAGGCGGCGCTGCTGTTTGTAGGCACGATCCAGGGGCTGGTGATGCAGTCGCTGGTGGCGGGCGACGTGCAGCAGGTTCGGCGCGACGCGGCCGGCGCGTTCACCACGCTGTGCCGCGGGATCGGGAGGAAGGCATGAAGCGCTTGTCCGTCGGCCGTCGCAAGCTCGCGCTGGGCGCCGTAATCGTCGCGCTGCTCGGCGTGTTCGGATGGGTGGTGCTGCGCGCCGGGCCGCTTGCGCCGGTGCCGGTGACCGTCGCCACCGTCGAGAGCGGCGAGCTCGCCCCGGCACTGTTCGGCATCGGCATCGTCGAAGCGCGCCACACCTACCGGATCGGGCCGACGCTGGCTGGCCGGCTCGGGCGCATCGACGTGCAGGTCGGCGATGCGGTGCGCGCTGGGCAGGTGCTCGGCGAGATGGACCCGGTCGACCTCGACGAGCGGATCGTGGCCCAGCAGGCGGCCTTCGAGCGCGCGCGCGCGGGACTGGCCGCTGCCGACGCGCAACTGCAGGACATGTCGGCGCGGCGCGCGTTCGCGCAAACGCAGGCGCGGCGCTACGAGCAGCTGCGCGCGGCCCGCTCGATCAGCGACGAGGCCGCCGAGACGCGGCGGCAGGAATTGCAGCTCGCCGAGGCCGGCCACGCCGCGGCGAGCGCCAACCTGGATGCGTCCCGTCAGGAGCTCGCGCGCGTGCGCGCCGAGCGCGAGGCGCTCGTGAGGCAGCGCGCGAACCTGCGGCTGGTCGCGCCGGTCGCCGGGATCGTCTCGGCGCGGGCGGTCGATCCCGGCACGACGGTGGTGGCCGGCCAGGCCGTGGTCGAGGTGGTCGATCCGGCGACGCTGTGGCTGAACGTGCGTTTCGACCAGTTGCGCGCGTCGGGTCTGCGTGCGGGGCTGCCGGCAAGCGTCGCGCTGCGTTCGCGCCACGGCGAGCCGCTCGCCGGCAAGGTTGCGCGCGTCGAGCCGGTCGCCGACGCGGTCACCGAGGAGGCGCTGGCCAAGGTGTCGCTCGACGCGCTTCCCGAGCCGGTGCCGTCGATCGGCGAGCTGGCCGAAGTGACGATCGCGCTGCCGCAGCGGCCCGCGACGCCGGTTGTGCGCAACGCGAGCGTCCAGCGCGCCGACGGACAGGCCGGGGTCTGGGTCGTCCAGGACGGGGCGCTGCGCTTCGTGCCGGTGCGGCTCGGCGCCGCCGACCTCGACGGCCGGGTGCAGGTGCTCGAAGGGCTCGAGGGCGGCGAGCGCGTCGTCGTCTACAGCCAGCGCGCGCTCGACGCGCGCAGCCGCATCGAGATCGTCGACCGGCTCCCCGGAGTCCGGCCGTGATCAGCCTCGCGGGCCGGGACATC
Source organism: uncultured Burkholderiales bacterium (assembly GCA_937872345.1). GTDB lineage: Bacteria > Pseudomonadota > Gammaproteobacteria > Burkholderiales > Burkholderiaceae_E > Zeimonas. The sequence continues at coordinate 2,055 of CALMSQ010000427.1, forward strand.
CTGCAGTCCTGGGGCAAGTTCGTCTTCACCGGCATGGGGCTCGGCCTGCTGATCGGCGCGACGCTGACGATGGCGGGCGTCTATCGCGGGATGGTGGACGACGCGCGGGTGCTGCTCGACAACAGCGGCGCCGACCTCTGGGTGGTGCAGCAAGGCACGCTCGGCCCGTACGCCGAGTCCTCGAGCCTGTACGACGACGCGTACCGGGGCATCCTGGCGATGCCCGGAGTCGCGCGCGCGGCCAACGTCACCTACCTGACGATGCAGGTCGCGCGCGGCGATCGCGACGTGCGCGCGATGGTCGTCGGAGTCGTGCCCGGCGGACCCGGGGAGCCCGGGCAACCGGGCTTCCTCGTCGCGGGACGGCACATCACGCGCAGCCATTACGAGGCGGTCGCCGACCTCGCCACCGGCTTCGCGCTGGGCGACGAGATCCGCATCCGGCGCAATCGCTACACGGTGGTCGGTCTCACCCGGCGGATGGTGTCCTCGGGCGGCGACCCGATGGTGTTCATTCCGCTGCGCGACGCGCAGGAGGCGCAGTTCCTGAAGGACAACGATGCGATCGTGCGGCAGCGCAGGCGCACCGCGCAGAACCCGGCGTTCGACCGTCCGGGCGTTCCCGGGCTGCTCGACGCGGTGATTGCGTCGCAGAGCGTCAACCCGTACGTCAACGCGGTGCTGGTGCGCGTCGCGCCGGGACACGCGCCCGAGGACGTGGCCGAGCCGATCCGCCGCTGGAAGCGGCTCCAGGTGTATTCGCGCGCGCAGATGGAGGAGATCCTGATCGGCAAGCTGATCGCGACCTCGGCGCGCCAGATCGGCCTGTTCCTGGTGATCCTCGCGATCGTCAGCGCCGCGATCGTCGCGTTCATCATCTACACGCTCACGCTGGGCAAGATCCGCGAGATCGCGGTGCTCAAGCTGATCGGCACGAAGAACGGCACCATCGCCTCGATGATCCTGCAGCAGGCGATCGGGCTGGGCCTCATCGGCTTCGTCGTCGGCAAGGTCGCCGCGACGCTTTGGGCACCGATCTTCCCGCGCAACATCGTGCTGGAGACCGGCGACGCGGCGCGCGCGATCGTCGCGGTGCTCGCGATCTGCGCGCTGGCGAGCACGATGGCGATCCGCGCCGCGCTGAGGGTCGATCCCGCGGAGGCGGTCGGTGGCTGAGGCAATCGCGCGCGGCATCCGCATCGAGGGACTGCGCAAGCGCTACGGCGAAGGCGACACGGCGGTCGATGCGCTCAGGCACGTCGACATGCAGGTCGCGCCCGGCGAGGTCGTCGGCCTGATCGGCCCTTCCGGATCGGGAAAGAGCACGCTGCTCAAGTGCCTGGGCGCGGTGATCGAGCCGAGCGGTGGGCGCATGACGCTCGGCGACGACACGATCTACGACGAGGGCTGGAAGGTCCGCGACCTGCGCGCATTGCGCCGCGACCGCATCGGCTTCGTGTTCCAGGCGCCGTACCTGATTCCGTTCCTCGACGTCACCGACAACGTCGCGCTGCTGCCGATGCTGGCCGGCGTGGCGAACGCGCCTGCGCGCGCCCGCGCACTGGAGCTGCTCGCGGCGCTCGACGTGCAGCACCGCGCTCGCGCGATGCCGTCGCAGCTCTCCGGCGGAGAGCAGCAACGCGTGGCCATCGCGCGCGGCCTGGTCAACCGCCCGCCGGTGATCCTGGCCGACGAGCCGACCGCACCGCTCGACAGCGAGCGCGCGATGGCGGTCATCCGGATCCTCAACGAGATGGCCCGCAAGTTCGAGACGGCCGTGATCGTGGTGACCCACGACGAGAAGATCATCCCGACCTTTCGGCGCATCTACCACATCCGCGACGGCGTCACGCACGAGGAAGCGGGCGAAGGGAGGGCGATCGCATGAAGATCATCGGGAACGGCTTCGCCGGTGGGTCGGCGGCGCTGGTGCTGGCCGTGCTCGGCTTGTCCGGCTGTGCCGTCGGGCCGGACTTCAGGCCGCCCGATGCGCCGGCGGTTCCCGGCTACGTCGCCGGCGCGCAGCCGTCGCGCACCGTGTCGGCCGAAGCTCCACTGGGCCAGGCGCAGCACTTCGTCGCAGCGGCGCCGATCGACGAGCGATGGTGGCGCGAACTCGGCTCGGCGAAGCTCGACGCGCTGGTCGACGAGGCACTTCAGGCCAGCCCGACGCTCGAGGC
>CALMSQ010000428.1:0-2846 GCA_937872345.1 uncultured Burkholderiales bacterium
ACTGCACGGGCCGGTCTGGCCGCCTCAACGGCGATCAGAGTCTACCGTGCTGATCTGGTCTGAACATACAAGCCGCCGCGCCTCGCCGGCGTCATGTCGCGGTGCACTATCATGCGGTCGATGGTCCCGAATGCGCCGCCAACGCTCGACGCCTCGCCGTGCCTGCCGGTCGCCGGGCCGCGCTCCGTCGCCGGCGGCTGCCGCGCCGCCCGCCACCGCGCAATCGCCGCCCGCTGGTACCCGCTGCTGGTCGCAGGGTTGGTGGGCATCGTCGTGCCGGCCCTCGCCGAATCGCGTCCGCCGGGCCCCGCGCCGACGCTGCGCCTCGTGGGCGGGGAGCCGGCCGGTGTTCCCGCCGATCGCGTCGCGGGTCCGCAGGTCGATGCGGTCGTCGATCGCTCCGCCCTTCACGTGGTTGCCCGTGGCGACAGCCTGGCGTCGATCGGCGCGCGCTACGGCGTCTCGACGCGGCTGATCGTCGCCGGGAACGGCCTGGATGCCCGCAAGCCGCTGCGGCCCGGGACGACGCTGAGCGTGACCGCGCGCCACGTCGTGCCGCCGCCGCTCGACGACGGCATCGTGATCAACCTGCCGCAGCGGATGCTGTTCTTCTTCCGCGGCGGGCGACTCGCAGCCGCGTATCCGGTCGCGGTGGGTCGATCCGACTGGCCGACTCCCACCGGCGAGTTCAAGGTGATCAACCGCCAGACCGACAAGACCTGGGTGGTGCCGGTGTCGATCCAGGAGGAGATGCGCCGCGAGGGCAAGCCGGTGCTGACCGAGGTGCCGCCCGGCCCGGAGAACCCGCTCGGGCGGCACTGGATCGGGCTGAGCCTGCCGGCCATCGGCATCCACGGGACGATCGCGCCGGCGAGCGTCTATGGTTTTCGTTCGCACGGCTGCATCCGGGTGCACCCCGACGACGTCGCCGAGCTGTTCGACCGGGTCGCCGTCGGCGAGCGCGGCCGCATCGTCTACCTGCCGCTGCTGCTGGCGCAGGGCGAGGATGGCCGGATCTGGTTCGAGGCCAATCCCGACGCCTATCGCCGCGGCGCCGGGACGCCGGAGACGGTGCGCGCCATGGCTCGGGACCGGGGTATCGCGGAAGAATCGATAGACTGGCAGCTGATCGCAACCATGCTGCGCGCGCGAGACGGGCTGGCCCGGGAGGTGGGGGTCGATCGCGATCGCAGCGCAGAACGCATTGCAGGGGGTGGATGATGGTGCGAATGCCGATGCGCCGGCAGGTGCTTCGCGTGGGGGTGACCGCGGTCGTCGCGGGCGCCGCAGCCCGGGGCGCCGTGGCGATGCCGCGACCCGCGCCCACCTCGGCCGACGACGTCGCGCGCCTTGCGTTTGTAAACACTCACACTGGCGAGAAGCTCGATGTCGTCTATCGCGAAGGCCCGCAGTACCTGACCGACGCGATTGCCGAGATCGATCGGGTATTGCGCGATCACCGCAGCGGCGAGGTGCACCCGATCGATCGCGCGCTGCTCGACCAGCTCGACCGGCTCGGCGCGCTGCTCGGCACCGGCTCGAAGCCTTTCCACGTGATCTCCGGCTACCGATCGCCGGCGACCAACGCGATGCTGCACGCCCGCAGCGGCGGCGTCGCGACCCGCAGCCTGCACATGTCGGGTCAGGCCATCGACATCCGGATGCCCGGCGTGCCGCTGGCCACGCTGCACCGCGCGGCGCTGTCGATGCAGGCGGGCGGCGTCGGCTACTACCCGCGCTCCGACTTCGTCCACGTCGACACGGGGCGTGTGCGCGCCTGGTAGGCGGCGCCTCGGCGCATCGGGCCTGCGTGGCGTCGGTCGGTTTTACACTGGGGTGGACTCGGCCGCCCGCGAGATCATGAGGCAGCTCGCAAGCGATTGATTCGATTGGCTTTCTCCTGACAGGCCAGATCTGGCACGAGAGTTGCTTGAGTCCTGGTGTCGACGCAAGGCGTCGGCCCGGAGCGCACTGAAGCCTCCGGGACGTACAGGAGAATTTGCCAATGTTCAGGAAGACAGCCCTTGCGATCGCGATCGCCTGCGCCAGCAGCGCTGCGAGCGCCGCCGTCTGGACCGACACCGTGACCAGCTTCGAGAACGGTGGTCGGGTGACGACTTCGGACGACGTCAAATACCAGCACAACATCCTCGACGACGGGTTCGTGCTGGGTAACACCATCACCGGCTTCGACCTGAAGATCTGGCTGCGCGACGACACGACGACGAGCTGGGATTTCGTCTGCACCGGCTTCTTCAGTTGCGGCTGGGTCCCCGTGACCAGCCCCGACTCCGCATCCGAGTACGGCTATCTTTACGTCGGCGCGACGGGCATCAATCTGGGCGAAGTCGACGACGGAACGTTCTCGTTCTCGTTCGGCTCCGGCGCGCTGATCGGCGACCTGCAGGCCGACGGCAAGCTGAACATCGACCTGAACGCCACGAGCGGCGACTTCTACATCGACAAGTCGGTGCTGACCGCGACCGGTTCGGCGGTTCCGCTTCCCGGAGCGCTGGGCCTGATCGGTATCGGGCTGGTGGGCCTGGGCGCCGCTACGCGCCGCAAGCAGGCCTGAAGCCGGCGGCGCAACGCGAGCCGGCTGCGAGGCCGGTCTCGCGCGACGCGAAGGAAGCCTCGTCCTCCGGACGAGGCTTTTTTCTTGCAGCTCAGCCTGGCGGAAGCACCTTGCCGGGATTCATGATCCCCAGCGGGTCGAGCGCCTGCTTGACCCTTCGCATCAGCGCCATTTCGATCGCCGACTTGTAGCGCGCCGATTCGTCGCGGCGCAGCTGGCCCAGCCCGTGCTCGGCCGAGATCGAGCCGCCGAACGCGTGCACCGAGTCGTG
>CALMSQ010000429.1:0-4922 GCA_937872345.1 uncultured Burkholderiales bacterium
CCCGCGCGCAGCGTGCCGGTGCACGGCGAGTTCGACGTCGTCGTGCTCGGCGGCGGCCCGGCCGGCATCGCGGCCGCCGCGTCGGCGGCACGCAGCGGCGCGAGCACGCTGCTGGTCGAGCGCTACGGGTTTCTCGGCGGCATGGGCACGGCGGCGGGAGTGACCAACTTCTGCGGCCTGCACGCGAACGTGCACGGCGAGATCCGCCGTGTCGTGCACGGCGTCGTCGACGAGTTGCTCGCGCGCATCGAGCGGCTCGACGGGCTGAACGCGCCGCACCTGGTGCTCGGGCGAATCCACGCGCAGGCCTACGACATGTCGGCCTACAAGTGCGCCGCCGACGAGCTGCTCGCGGCCGCCGGCGCGCGGGTGCTGCATCACGCGCTGGGCGCGGGCATCGGGCGGCGCGATGACGGCGACCTCGACGCACTGTTCGTCGAGACGAAGTCGGGCCGCCGCGCGATCCGCGGGCGCGCCTTCGTCGACTGCTCGGGCGACGGCGACCTCGCGCACCGCGCCGGCGTGCCGATGGAGCACGGCGACGGTCACGGCGGCGCGCTGTATCCGACGCTGATGTTCCGCGTCGGCGGCGTCGACCCCGCTCGCGCCGGCGACGCCTGGCGGACGATCCCCGCGCTGATGGACGAGAGCGCGCGCCGCGGCGAGTTCGCATTCCCGCGTCGCGGCGCGATCGTGCGCCCGCAGAAGAACCCCTCCGAATGGCGCGTCAACGTCACGCAGCTGAAGAACGCCGACGGCACGGCGGTCGACGGCACCGACGCCGATGCCTTGTCGGCCGCAGAGGTCGAAGGGCGCCGGCAGGTGGTCGAGTACCTCGCGTTCCTGCGTGCGCGCGTGCCCGGCTTCGAGCGCAGCTACCTGCTCGACATCGCCACGCAGCTCGGCATCCGCGAGACGCGGCGCATGGTCGGCGAATACGTGCTCACGCGCGACGACATCGTCGGCTGCGCCGACTTCGACGACGCGATCGGCGTCAACGGCTGGCCGCTCGAGATACACGTGGCCGGCGACGTGCAGTGGGCCTGGCCGCCGGAGGGCTCGCGCGGCTACAACCAGTTGCCCTGGCGCATGCTGCTGCCGCGGCGCGGCGGCCCGCACGTGCCCGGCAACCTGCTGGTCGCCGGCCGCTGCGCGTCGATGACCCACGAGGGACAGTCGGCGGCGCGCGTGAGCGGCGCCTGCTTCGCGATGGGCGAGGCGGCCGGCAACGCCGCCGCGATGGCGCTCGCGCGCGGCGTCGCAGTGCACGAGATCGACCCCGCAGCGCTGCGCGCGAAACTGGCACACGACGGTGCGTTCCTCGGAGACGCCGCGCCGCGCTGAAGGCAGCCACGCGCCCGATGTTGCGCGCGTCCCCACGGAGCGTGGCCAGCACACCCCCCGAAGCGCCGCCGAACGGCCGCCGCGCGCCTCCGCGCAGCGGCGGGCGCCACCCTTTGCGCCCGCCGACGGTATCCTTTCGCGCATGGTGTGCATGCATCCCGCATCCGTGGTCGCCGACTGGGTCTTCGGCTACGGCTCGCTCATCTGGAACCCCGAGATCGAGTTCGAGCGCGCCGAAGTCGCCCGCGTGCACGGCTATCACCGGGCGTTCTGCATCCGCTCGACGCGCTACCGCGGCACCCCGGCGCAACCCGGGCTGGTGCTCGGGCTGGACCGCGGCGGCAGTTGCGTCGGCGTCGCCTACCGGCTCACCGCCGCGAGTCGCGCCGAGGCGATTCACCGCCTGTACGAGCGCGAGATCCCCGACTGGGACGATCGGGTGTACCTGCCGGTGGTGGTCGAGGCGCGTCTGCCCTGCGGCACGCGCATCGACGCGCTGACCTTCGCGGCCGACCGCGACCGCCCGGCGTACCAGCGGCTCGACGACGACGAGATCCTCGAGCGGTTGGGCTGCTGCGCCGGCCAGCGCGGCGCCAACCGCGACTACGCGATCAACACCTGGCGTGCCCTCGAGGCGCGCGGCGTGCGCGACGCACGCCTCGAGCGCATCGCCCGGCGCCTGCTTGCGGCCGAGTGCCGCGCGCGCGAGGCCGTCGCGGCCTGAACGATCAGGCGAGTCGCGCGCCGGCGCCCGCGTGCAGCCGCGAATTGGCCGGCACGCCGGCCATCAGGAACTCCATCTGGTCGGCGAGGATGCGCCGATTGCGCAGGATGAACGCCTCGTGCAGGCTGGGTACGTAAGGCACGTAGAGCAGCGGCATGCGCGCCTGCTCGGGTGTGCGATTGCCCTTGCGCAGGTTGCAGGGCTTGCACGCGCTGACCAGGTTGGTCCAGGTGTCGCGTCCGCCGCGGCTCTGCGGCTGGACGTGCTCGGCGGTGAGCTCCGACGGCCGATGGCGGGTGCCGCAATACGCGCAGACGAAGCGGTCGCGCGCGAACAGCATCTCGCGCGTGAGCGCCGGAGTGTGCTCGAAGCGCGCGCGGCGCGAGGAGTCTCCGCGCACGGCGACGATCGAACGCAACGTGAGCGACGAGCGCTCGCCGGTGGCGCGGCACACGCCCCCGCGCAGCGTGAACGCGTGATCGCCGAGATCCCACGCAACCTGGCGCTTGTAGTAGTAGCCGACCGCCTCCTCCACGCCGATCCAGCGGCGCGGCGTGCCGCTCGCATCGAGCACGAGGATGCTCACCGACGATGGCGCTGACCACACACCAGGCTCCCGAAGACGCGCGTCTTGTGGTATGATTGCAACATCATCGCACAAGCGGTGATTCCCTCTCAACAAAGGTGTCCCCATGTCAATCCGCGTCTCTTCGCGCGGAGGCAACGCAAGGCGCCTGGTCGATTCGATCCTCCTTGCGTTCCCCCGCACCCGCGACAAGCGGGATCAACTTCTCTTCGCCCTGCTGAAGGTGGCCGCCCCGATCGGGCTGGTCGTGGCGCTGCTGCTTGCCGCTGCGCCCGAGCCCGGCACCGCCCTCGCCGCCGCCACCGTGCCCTGAGGTTCCCGCCTGCGATAATCGCGGCATCACGGCGTCCGGCGCAGGAGTGTCGACCATGGTTCGCAGCAGGATTCTCTCGATGACGGCTCTGGTCGCGGCGGCGCTGCTCGCCGGCTGCGCCGCCCCGTCGAAGTCGGGCCACACCTACACGGCCAGCGAGGCGCGCCGGCCGATGCAGGTGCAGACCGGCGTGATCCAGGCGATCCGCGAGGTCCGCATGGAGCGCGACCACCCGACCGGCGTCGGCACCGGTGCCGGCGCCGTGGTCGGCGGGGTCGCCGGCTCCAACGTCGGTGGCGGGAAGGGCTCGATCATCGGTTCGGTGCTCGGCGCCGTGGCCGGCGGCGTGATCGGCAGCCACGCCGAGCAGTCGCTCAGCGACCGCCCGGCGCTCGAGATCACCGTGCGCACCGATGCCGGGCGCACCTTCGCCGTGGTACAGGAATCGGGCGGCGAGTCGTTCGCCCCGGGCCAGCGCGTGCGCATCCTCACCGATCCGGTGAGGGGCACGACCCGCGTCTCGCAGTAGGTCGCAGCGGCCGGCGCGGGGCGCGCCGGCGGCGTCGGAAACGGGCGCCTCAGCCCGCGGCGCCCCGCAGCTCGATCCACGCGTCGACGATCCTCGCGTCGCCGGCGCGCGTGCGCAGGCGCGCGCCGAAGCGGCGCAGCAGGTCGAGCATCGGCATGTTCGTCGACAGCACTTCGCCGTGCAGCCGCGCGAGCCCGCGCGAGCGCGCCGCGCGCGCCATGCGCCGCATCAGCTCCGAACCCAGGCCCACGCCCTGCCAGCCGTCCGCGACCACCAGCGCGAAGTCGGCATCGCCCTCGCCGTCCGGCCAGGGCACGGCGTCGGCATCGACGACGTAGCGCGCGTCCGCCACCTGGATCTCGTCGCCCGACTCGTCGACCACGCCGGCCAGCAGCGCCAGGTGCGCGGCGTAGTCGATCTCGGTCAGGTGCCGCAGCAGCCGCGGCGGCAACATGCCGACGCCCATCTGGAATCGCCGGTATCGGGTCTCGAGCGACAGCCCGGCGACGAAGCGCTGCGCCAGCTCCGCGTCCTGCGGCAGCACCGGGCGGATGGTCACGACGCGGCCGTCGGCCAGCGACAGGCGATCGATCAGCGTCGTCGGATAGCGCGCGATCGAGTAGCGCGTCGGCGCGCCGGCCGCGAGCGCCTCGCGCGCCGGGTTCGCGGCGCCCTCGCGCATCGCGCCGGCCACCGCGTCCATCACGCCACCTCGGCGGGGACGCGTGCGAACGGGCGGGCGGCGGCGGCACGCGCCCGCGGCGATGCGGCAGCCCGGGCCGCCTGCTCGAGCACGCGCACGCAAGCGTCTTCGAGCGCATAGACGAGCACCCCGGCGCGGCGATCGACCAGGAACGACTGCCCGGGCGCGAGCACGATGTCGCGCGGGTCGTTGTCGATCGTGATCCAGACGGTGCCCGTCTCGCAGACGATCCGCGTCGAGCTTGCGTCGGGCAGGCGAGCCAGTCCGTGAGCTACCAGCGGGATCCGCGGCGAGTCGAGTTCGAGCCTCATGGCGATCTCCAGTCGCGCCGGAATGTCATGCAACCCGGGAATGGATCGCTGGTTGACTCCGGCTTCGATGGGGTCGATCATCCCTCTCACCAGGTCGCCGCTCAAACGATCTTTCGGAACACAACGCATTCCTCCAGCGCATGCGAAACGATCCCAAACGGCTGCCGGCGCCGGAGCTGCTGGTCACCTTCGAGGCGGCGGCCCGCCTGCTGAGCTTCACGCGCGCCGCGCAGGAACGCTTCGTCACCCAGTCGGCGGTCAGCCGGCAGATCCGTGCCCTCGAGGACGACCTCGGCGTGGCCCTGTTTCGCCGCCGGCACCGGGGCCTGGCGCTGACCGAGGAGGGCAGCGCGCTGCACGACGCCTGCCGCGAGGCGTTCGAGCGGCTGCGCAGCACGGTCACGCAGCTGCG
>CALMSQ010000430.1:0-2784 GCA_937872345.1 uncultured Burkholderiales bacterium
GCGGTCGGCAAGGGCAACGGGTACGTGGGCGTGCTGCTGACCTACCTGATCGTGCTGGCGGCCGCCTGGTCGTTCGCCTGGGCGACCGCGCCCGATGAGCTCAACCGGCTGATCGAAGGGCGGTCGTACACCCCCGGTCGGCTGGTCTCGACGGTGTGGAAGATCGGAATCTACCTGCTGGCCGACTGCGCATCGGCCGCCGCGGCCATTGCCTGGTGGCGTTGGCGCCGATGAGCTCGCCTTCCTCATTCGACGCAGCGAAGTACAAGAACGCGCAGCGCGAGCAATGGAACAAGGACGGCGCGGCGTGGCGACGCTGGAATCCCGTTCTGGATCGCTGGTACGGCGAAGCCACCCGCCAGATGCTCGACCTGGCCCGGATTCGGCCCGGCCAGCGCATCCTGGACGTGGCCGCTGGCGCAGGCGAGCCGGCGGTCAGCGCCGCCGAACGCGTGGGCCCAGGCGGTCACGTGCTGGCGACCGACATCTCGGAAGGCATCGTCGAGCTGGCACGCCAGGTCGCCCGTGAACGCGGGCTCGGGCAGGTCGAGACCCGCGCGATGGACGGCGAGAAGCTGGATCTCCCCGACGCCTCGTTCGATGCGGTGCTGTGTCGGCTGGGCCTGATGTACATGCCGCACCCCGTGACGGCGCTGAGCGAGTGGCGTCGTGCCCTGCGAGCGGGCGGCCGGGTCGCCGTCGCCGTCTTCTCCACGCCCGAGCGAAACAGTTGGGGGGCCATACCGGCTTCCATCATCCGCCGGCGCGCGCAACTTCCGCCTCCCGTTTCGGGGCAGCCGGGGCCGTTCAGCCTGGGCGCTCCGGGCGTGCTCGAAGGCCTGTTCCGTCAGGCCGGATTTGCCGACACCGAGATTCGCGCCGTGCCGGTGCCCCACGGGATGGCCAGTGCCGCCGAGTACGTGCGGGTCGCCCGGGAAGCCTTCGGCGGATTCAACGCCATGATGGCGCACCTGCCCGCCGAAGAACGCGAGTCGGTCTGGAACGAAGTGGAAGGCGCGATGCGCAGCTTCGAATCGCCGGGTGGGTTCGAGGTGCCGGGCGAATGCCTGGTCGCCGCGGCCACGAAGTGATCGTGCGCAGCGTGCCGACATCGACGTGGCGGCAGTTGGCCGGACTGCCGCCACGGCGAAGCGGGCGCTGATCAGGCGGCCATCGCCTGTTCCTTGACCGGATCGTCGCGAACCACGACGGTGTCCCCGATCGGCACGATCTCGTCGGCGCTCATGCCCGCCCGGTGGGCGTGCTCGCGGATGGCCGCTTCGTCCGTGCCCTGGTAGATGCAGACGGTGCCCAGGCGGCCGTCGTCCTCGCGGACCACGTAGGAACGGATCCAGCGGACCCGGTCGGGCATCTCCTCGTTGCCGACCCGGGCCGAGACCCCGGCCGTGACGCTCAGCTCGTTCGCGTCCTTCCAGTTGCTCCTGCGACGGATGAAGAAAGTTTGCATGATCAGGCTCCTGTAGCCAGTGAAGTGAGTGGATCGGCACCCTCGGTGCCCCCTGTCCTGCCGCCGAGACATTGCCCGGCGGATCGACGGTGCAAGCTTGCGTGAAGCGCCCGTCGAAGTCCTTCCCGGGTCCTGATCAATTTCTTATCATTCCCGACACTGCTCCTTCCCGCAGGGTGGCCCCCGAACCCGATGCCATCCGACGTCCACTGCTTCGCAGCCTTCGAACTGAACCCGAGCCGTCGCGCCTTGTATCTGCAAGGACGCGAGGTGCCGCTGCAGCCGCGCGTATTCGACCTGCTGCGCTATCTCGTCGAGCACCGCGATCGGGTCGTGAGCAAGGAGGAACTGCTCGACGCGTTGTGGCCCGGAATGGTGGTCACCGAGAGTTCATTGCAGAGGGCGGTCAGTCTCGCGCGCAGCGCCCTGCAGCAGGGCGGACTGGAAGACGCGATCCGCAACTACTCGCGGCGCGGCTACCGCTTTCAGGTGGAGGAGCCCGGCGTCAACGGCGCTGCCGCGACAGGGGGCTCCGGGGACTCCGCGCGCGACGAGGCCGAGCGCTCCTACGCCGATGCGCGATGGCACGACGCCATGAACGCCTTCGCCCGGGCGGACGGCCTGCGTCCTCTGGATGCCGACGCGTTGGAGCGCTGGAGCATCGCCGCGCAATGTGCGGGCAACCTGGCAGCCGCCGCCGGTCCTCTGGAGCGCGCCGCCCTGGTCTATTCCAGTCGCGGTGAACGCGAAGCCGCCGCCCGGGTACTGATCGGACTCGCCCGCATCCAGATCGAATCGCTGGAGCTTGCCGTCGCGCAAGGTTGCCTGCGCCGCGCAGAGCGCCTGCTCAGCGGCCTGCCGAAGGGTGAGCAGCACGGCAACCTCGCCTGGATGACGGCGCGGTACCACCTGAACAAGGGCGAATTCTCCAAAGCCATCGAACTTGCGCAGGAAGCGCGCGACATCGGCCATGCGTTGAGCAATGCCGACATCGAATCCATGGGCATCATGATCCATGGCGTTGGCCTGCAGGCGAGCGGTGACACCGAAGCGGGCCTGGCGTTGCAGGACGAGGCGGCCGCCGCGGTGGTGTCGGGCAACGTGTCGCCGCTGGTGGGCGGCATCGTCTATTGCGGAATGATCTCGAGCTGTTGCAACGTCGGCGACTGGCAGCGAGCGGGCCAGTGGACCGATCGATTCACCCGATGGTGCGAGCGCAGCAACATCGACACGTTCGCCGGCGCCTGCCTCGTGCACCAGGCGGAGATCTACGCCATGTCCGGCAAGCTCGATCACGCACGCGACACGATCCGCCG
>CALMSQ010000431.1:0-3334 GCA_937872345.1 uncultured Burkholderiales bacterium
ATGGGCGGGGCCACGTCGAGCACCAGCAAGGTGGTGCTGGTCGCGCCTTCGACCCGCGACGGCTGCGACGTCGATTTCCTGTTCGGCGCCGTGTCGATCGGCGAGCCGCTGATCGACTGGTCGGGCAACTGCGGCAACCTGTCGGCGGCGGTCGGCCCGTTCGCGATCGCCGAAGGGCTGGTCGCGCCGGTCGACGGCCTCACCCGGGTGCGCATCTGGCAGCAGAACATCGGCCAGCGCATCGACGCCTTCGTGCCGGTGCGCCACGGCGAGGTGCTCGAGGACGGCGCGTTCATGGAGGACGGCGTGCCGTTCCCCGGCGCCGAGATCCGCCTGGAGTTCCTCGAACCGCAGCCCGAGGCGCGCGGCGACGAGCCGGGCGCCGAGGCGCTGCCGCTGCTGCCCACCGGATCGCCGCAGGACGAGCTCGCCGTGCCCGGCCTGGGCCGGATTCGCGCGACGATGATCACGGCCGGCAATCCGACCGTGTTCGTGCGCGCCGACGCGCTGGGCCTCACCGGCCGCGAGCTGCCCGACGAGGTCAACCGCCAGCGCAAGCTGCTCGCGCAGCTCGAGGCGATCCGTGTCGCGGCCGCGGTGCGCATGGGCCTGGCCGACAGCGCGGAGTTCGCCACCGCGTTCCGGCCGGCCACCCCCAAGGTCGCCTGGGTGGCCCGGCCGGTGGGCTACCGCACCAGCGCCGGCGCCGACGTCGGCGCCGATCGCATCGACCTGCTGGCGCGGATCATGTCGATGGGCAAGCTGCATCACGCATTCACCGGCACCGGATCGATCGCGCTGGCGGCGGCTGCGGCGCTGCCTGGCACCGTGGTCGGCGAGATCGCCCGGACGCTGCCCGGGGTGCCGACCCGGATCGGCCACGTCTCCGGTGTGCTGGCCGTGGGTGCCGAGGTGTCGCACGGGCCCTGCGGCTGGCGCTTCGACAAGGCCGTGCTGTCGCGCAGCGCGCGCCGCCTGATGAGCGGCTGGGTGCACTTGCCCGGGTCGGCGGCAGGACCGCCGCAAACCGCTTAAACTGGAGCGGTTCGTCCACTTTCGGAGAGGTCTCGATGTTCGCGCGCCTGCGGGAGGACGTCGCCGCCGTGCTGGAAAAGGATCCGGCCGCGCGTTCCACGCTCGAGGTGCTGTTGTGCTACCCGGGCGTGCATGCGCTGGCACTGCACCGGGTTGCGCATGCGCTGTGGAATTCGGGTCTTCGGACGCTGGCGCGCGCGGTATCGCAGCTCGGCAGGCTGCTCACCGGCATCGAGATCCATCCCGGCGCGAAGATGGGCCGGCGGGTCTTCATCGATCACGGCATGGGCGTGGTGATCGGCGAAACCGCCGAGGTCGGCGACGACTGCACCATCTACCAGGGAGTCACGCTCGGCGGCACGTCGCTCGACCGTGGCAGGAAGCGCCACCCGACGCTGGAAAACGGTGTCGTCGTCAGCGCCGGCGCCAAAGTACTGGGGCCGTTCACCGTAGGCGCCGGCGCGCGGATCGGATCGAACGCGGTACTGCTCAAGGCGGTGCCGCCGGGGGCGACCGCGGTGGGCATCCCGGCGCGGGTCATCGTCGAAGGCGCCGACCAGCGCCGCGAGGCGCAGGCGGCGAAGATGGGCTTCTCGGCCTATGCAGTCACCCAGGGCGGCGACGATCCATTGTCGCTCGCGCTGCACCGGCTGATCGACCACGTCGCCGAACAGGACCGCACGATCGAGCAGCTCCAGGCGGCCCTGGCTCGCCTCGGCGGCGAAGTCACGGAATCGTGCGAGCCGCTCGACGCGCCGGCGCTCAACAAGATGGTGGAGTGAGCGCCGCGGGCACCGCCCTCGGCATGGTCGAGCGAACAACCCAGGCCGGGCTCACCGGCTGATCGAATCGTCGGTGGTGCCGCCGATCGGGTAGCCGATCGGCGACCAGCCCGACGCGTCCACGCGCAGGAATCCGCCGCGCGAAGACCCGTTGCCGCCAGCGTGCCAGTCGGGCAGCACCCAGCGACGCGCCGGCGCGCCGTCGAGCGTCCAGCGATGGCAGGCCGGCCGGTGCGTGTGGCCATGCACCATCGTGCGCACGCCGGCGTTGCGCATCGCCGCTTCGACGGCTTCGGGGGCGACGTCGCCCGGATCGGCGTCGCCCATCGCGCGCGCCGCCTGCACGCGGCGGCTCTCGCCGCGCAATTCGCCCGCGATGCGCAACCGCTCGTCGAGCGGGCGAGCCAGGAAGTCGCGCTGCCAGCCGTCGCTGCGCGCCAGCGCGCGCGCCCGCTGGTAGTCGACGTCGTCGACGCACAGCGCATCGCCGTGGGCGAGCAGCACCGGTTCGCCGAACAGCGTGACCGTGCACGGGTCGTCGATGAGCGTTGCGCCGCTGCGCTCGCCGAACGAGCGCACCGGGCGCGTGGCCGCCTCGGGCGGGAACGCGACGTCGAGCAGGAAGTCGCGGTTGCCGCGCATCGCGTACACCCGCGTGCCGGCCGCGGCGAGCGCCGCGAGCCGCTCGAGCAGCGCCTGCGCGACCGCGTCGGGCTGGTCGTCGCCGACCCAGGCCTCGAACAGGTCGCCGAGCAGGAACAGGTGGCTGGCCGTGCGCGCCTGCGCGTCGAGCCGCTCGAGGAAGTGGGCGGCAGTGCGCGCGTCGTGGTCGCCCAGGTGCATGTCGGAGCAGAACAGCGCGACCTCGCGCGCCGTCCGCCCGACCTCGATCACTTGCCGCCGCCGACGACGGCCATCGAGTCGATCACGACGGCGTCCACCGGCACGTCCTGGTACGGCCCGACCGACGTCGTGCGCACCTTGCGGATCGCGTTGACCACGTCCATGCCGCTCACCACCTTGCCGAACACCGCGTAGCCGTGGCCGTCCGGGTTCGGGTAGTTCAGGTTGACGTTGTCGACCACGTTGATGAAGAACTGGCTGGTCGCCGAGTTCGGGTCGCCGGTACGGGCCATCGCCACCCAGCCGGTGTCGTTCTTCAGGCCGTTCTTCGACTCGATCGCGATCGGCGCGCGGGTCGCCTTCGGGCGCAGCTGGCCCTTGTACAGCTCCGCGGTGAAGCCGCCCCCCTGGATCATGAAGCTGCCGATCACGCGGTGGAAGATCGTGCCGCTGTAGAAGCCGTCGTTCACGTACTGCAGGAAGTTGGCCACGCTCGCCGGCGCCTTGTCCGGGTACAGCTCGATGACGAATTCGCCCATCGAGGTCTTCACCAGCACCTGCGGGTTCGGTGCGGCGCCGGCGCCGTCGGGAACGGCGGACAGGGCGACGACGAGTGCGCCGATCAGCGGCAGTTTCTTCAACATCATGGGCTCCGTTGAGGTCGTGAAGCGGGG
>CALMSQ010000432.1:0-8901 GCA_937872345.1 uncultured Burkholderiales bacterium
CCTCGGTGTTGGTGTGGGTCGAGAACGGATCAGACGCTCGCCAGTTTAGCCGGGTCGCCGGGTCTGCGGGATAGCCACTGCGCGGTCGGTGCGATCCCGCCGAACGCGAACAGGTGGATCGACAGTGGATCGAGCGACGGCGCCGCCAGCCGGGCCCCCGCGATCTCCCGGATGAGGCCCGCCGGGTCGTGGGTCGACGCCAGCCGGGTCAGCGACCCGACGCGTCCCCTGAGCGCCCGCATCGAATGGCCGATGCCGCACTGGACGGCCAGCCTCAGGAGGCGCGCGACCGTCGTCGGGCCGGCGACCCCGACTCGCAGCGGCGCATCGACGCCGCGCGCGCGCAGTCCGGCTGCCCAGCGGGCGACGGCGTCCGCGTCGAAGCAGAACTGCGACACGACGAAGAGCCGCATGTCGTTGGCCCGGGCGTAGCCGAGCTTCCGGTCGAGATCTTCGGCCAGGATCGCCGGGTCGATCTGCGGATGGCCTTCCGGATAGCCGCATACGCCGGCCTGCCCCAGGCCGCAGCGCTGCAGCAGCCCGCTGGCCAGCAACTCGAAGCTGGACCGATAGGGGCCAGCCGGCTCTCGCAGGTCACCGCCGACCAGCAGCACCGTTTCGGCGCCGCGACGACCCAGCTCGCCCAGCAGCTCGCGCGCCGCCTGCTCGCTTGCCAGGCGCCTTGCCACGACGTGCGGAACCGGCGCGAGGCCGAGTTCGCTCGCACGCGAGGTCGCCGCCATCATCGCGCGGGCGTCGAGGTTCGGCGTCCACGGAATGAAGACCTGCCTGCCGCTCGCGGCGGCGCGGACGGCCTCGCCCGCCTCGTGCAGCTCGCGCGCCGCGATCTCGATCGAGGCGCCGGCGACCAGTTCGCGCGCGCCTGCTTCGGCGTCGGGGGGCAGCAGGGGCGACGATCTCATCGCGTGCGCAGCCGGCTAGAAACTGCGCCGCCGGGAAATGCCGAAGGCCTCGTCGCAGAACCACAGGCCGCCGTGCCGCCTGAGCACCTCGCGCGTCACTTCGAGATAGCGGCTCGAGGCCAGCGCCTGCTCGAGGCGCGCGTCCTCGATCTGCCCGACGTAGACGGCGGCGTTCCAGGCGGCCAGCAGCGTCGAGGTGCCGATCGATCCTTCGATCTCGGCCGGCAGCGTGTGCATTTCGTGCCGGAACAGCGCGCGCTCCTCGGGATTCGCGTTGAAGTTGTACGACCTTGCGGCGGGCCCGAGCACCTCCTTCACCGCCTTGAGCACCTGATGCCGGTCGTGCAGGAACGGGTTCTCGCCCGGCCAGACGCCCTGCAGGATTTCCTGCCCCGGGTCGCCGCCATGCGACTGCACGACCAGCAGGCGGCCGTCGGGGCCCAGCGCCTTCGCCAGCGGCGCCAGCACGCGCGAGGCCTTGAACTCGAGCGGCGCGCGCAGCCGGTACGGCTGCGAGGCGATCACCAGGTCGTAGTCGGCGCGCGTCGCGCCGCGGCGCGGAATCACCGAATTGAGCAGGAACCGGTGGTCTTCGCGATAGATCACCAGCACGGCCGGTCGCTCGTAGCCCAGCGCACCGGTCGCCTTGTTGACGACGGTGCCCCAGTTCTCGGCGAGCAGCGGCTGCAGGCTGGTGATCTGCCGCTCGAACTCGCGCGCGGTGGTGCCGGTGAGCGCGACCTCGTGCCAGTTCATCGTGGTGGCGGCGGTCACCGACTGCGGGTTCAGCCACGGCGCTTCGCGGTAATACAGGTTCGTGATGACCAGCACCGTCGACGGGTGCTCGAAGAAGCGGTCCGGGGTCTTGTCCAGCGTCAGCCGGACGTCCTCGAGGCTGATCTCCTTGGCGACGACGTAGAACGGCAGCGTGGGGTAGCGCAGGTGCATCGAGCGCAGGACCCGGGTGAGGACCGTGCCGTCGCCGACGCCGGCGTCGAAGACCCGGATCGCTGGCGGCTTCGGATGGATGCTCTGCAGCTCCCGCTCGACCCGCTCGGCCACCACCCACTTCTCGGTGCAGGTGTTGACGAACATCAGGTACTTCTGGCGGTTGTCGTAGAAGCGGAAGCTCGTACGCGCGTCGCCGCCCTCGGGCCCGGTGACCGGCTGCGGCGAGGCTCGCGCCGCTGTCGCCGCTGTCGCCGCTGTCGCCGCTGTCGCCGCTGTCGCCGCTGTCGCCGCTGTCGCCGCTGTCGCCGCTGTCGTCGGTGTCGCCGCTGTCGTCGGTGTCGCCGCTGTCGTCGGTGTCGCTGCCGCCGCTGCCATCACGTCCGGCTCGCTTCGCTCGGCCAGTCCCGCACCCGGGTTTTCCATGTCGCCGCCTCCACGTTCGACGCCTGTCGCACGACGATTCAATCGACAGGGCCTGCCGGCGTCAACCCATTTCGCGCCCATCGCGAAGTTGGGAAAATGGTGGGACCATCGCCCACGACGTGGGAGATCCGGCATCGGTTTTCGGGAGAGAATCGGCATTTGCACCCCGACACGCGAAAGGCAGGCCGATGATCGAACGCTGGCTCGATGACTACGTCCCGGGCGCCGTCCACGAGCTCGGCACCTTCAGCGTGAGCGAGGCCGAGATCATCGATTTCGCGCGCCAGTTCGATCCGCAGCCGATCCACGTCGATCCCGACTTCGCCGCGCGCGGGCCGTTCGGGGGCATCATCGCCAGCGGATGGCACACCGGCAGCCTGATGATGCGGCTCTACGCACTGCACTACCTGTCGCCGGCGTCGAGCCTGTCCTCGCCCGGCGTCGACGAGCTGCGCTGGCTGCGCCCGGTGCGGCCCGGCGACACGCTGACGGTGCGCGTGACCGTCGAGGACGCGCGCCCTTCGGCGTCGAAGCCCGACCGCGGCGTCGTGCACTCGCTGATCGAGCTGATCGACCGGCAAGGCGAACCCGTCATGACGATGCGCGCGGTGAACATGGTGGCCCGCCGACCCGACGACGGCCCGGCGCCGGCCCCCGGGGCAGCCTGAGCCGCGTGGCGGCGGCTTCCCGCACGCACCCGACACGTCCGCTCACGCCATGCCCACGCCGCGCATCGACCCCTGCGTTCCCGACGCCGCCTGCGAGTCCCTTCGCCAGGAAGTGCGCGAGTTCCTCGCCGAGACCCTCGCCGGCTACCCGGCGGTCGCGCGCGCGCGCCACTGGAGCTCGGCCGATCCCGCGTTCAGCCGCAAGCTCGGCGAGCGCGGCTGGATCGGCATGACCTGGCCGGCGCGCTACGGCGGTCATGAGCGCTCGCAGCTCGAGCGCTACGTCGTGATCGAGGAACTGCTCGCCGCCGGCGCGCCGGTGGCCGCGCACTGGACCGCCGACCGCCAGAGCGGGCCGCAGCTGATCCGCTATGCACCGGACACCCTCGCGCCGAAGATCGTGCCGGGCATCGCGCGCGGCGAGACGTATTTCTGCATCGGCCTGAGCGAGTCCGACACCGGCTCCGACCTCGCGTCGGTGCGCACGCGCGCCACGCGCAGCCGCGACGGCTGGGTCCTGGACGGCGCGAAGCTGTGGACCACCGGCGCGCATCGCGCCCACTACATGATCGCGCTGGCGCGCACCGAGCCGCGGGGCGACTCGCGGCACGCCGGGCTGTCGCAGTTCCTGGTCGACCTGAAGACGCCTGGCGTGACGATCCGCCCGATCCGCAACCAGGCCGACGAGCACGACTTCAACGAGGTGAGCTTCGACGGCGTCGAATTGCCGGACGAATGCCTGATCGGCCAACCGGGCGAGGGTTGGGCGCAGGCCACCACCGAGCTCGGCTTCGAGCGCAGCGGCCCCGAGCGCTACCTGAGCGGGATGCGATTGCTGCTAGAGATGATCGATGCCGCGTCGGCTCGCGCGGGCTCGAGCGACGAAGCGCGGGCGCGGGCGCGGGTCGCGCTCGGCCGGCTGGTCGCGCACTATGCGACGCTGCGGCAGATGTCGCTCGGCGTGGCCGGACTGCTCGCTCGCGGCGACGATCCGGCCCTCGCCGCGGCGATCGTCAAGGACCTCGGCGCGACGCTCGAGCAGTCGCTGCCCGACGTCGCGCACGAGCTGTTCGGCGGCGAGATGCCGATGGGCTCGACGCTGGCCGAAGTGGCGGCCTACGTCACGCGGGCGGCGCCTTCGTTCTCGTTGCGCGGCGGGACGCGCGAGATCCTGCGCGGCATCGTCGCGCGCGGGCTGGGGCTGCGATGACCGATCGGCCCGAGGCGTCGCGCCGGCCGCCGGGCACGCCGCACGGCGAGGAGGACGCGACGTGCGCGCAAGTCGAGCGCAGCGTCGAACGGCTCTTCGGAGAGATCGTCGACGCTGACGCGCACGCGACGGCCGAGCGCGGCGAATGGCCCGCGCGCCTGTGGACGGCCGTCGTCGACGCGGGTTATTGCACGGCCCCCGCGCGGGTAGCCCATGCCGGCATCGAGGCGAGCTGGGCCGACGCGTGGCCGATCCTGCGCGGCATCGGCTACTGGCAGGTGCCGCTGCCGCTCGCCGAGACGATGATCGGCGCGATGCTGCTGTCGAAGGCCGGCGTCGAGCCACCGCCGGGCGCGATCACGCTCGTCGGGCAAGGTCCCGACACCCGGCTCGCGGTGGACGGCCCCGCCGAACGCCCCACGCTCGCCGGCCAGGCCGATCGCGTGCCGTGGGCCAGGCATTGCCGATGGGCGCTGGTGTCGACGCCGGAACCCGACGCGCTGTGCCTGGTCGAGCTTGCGCAGCCCGGCAGCGTCCGGGTGACCGCCGAAACGAACCTCGCCGGCGAGCCGTGCGACCAGGTCACGTTCTCCGATGCGCGCGTCGCGCTGCGCATCGACGATCCGCTGCCTGGCCTCGAGGAGCCCGTCCGGCACCTCGGTGCGCTCGCGCGCAGCGCGGCGATCGCGGGCGCGCTCGAGTCGGTGCTCGAGCAGTCGGTGCGCTACGCGAACGAGCGGATCCAGTTCGGGCGACCGATCGCCGCATTCCAGGCGATCCAGCACTCGCTCGCGATCCTGGCCGCCGAAACCGTGGCCGCGCGGACCTCGGCGCTCGTTGCCGCAGCGTCGGCTCCGTCGATCGCGGCCGGTGACGCCAGTCGCGCCGGCTTCGACATCGCGGTCGCCAAGCTGCGCTGCAGCGAAGCGGCAACCCGCGGCGCGCCGATCGCCCATCAGGTCCACGGGGCGATCGGGTTCACCCGCGAGCATCCATTGCATCGCGCGACCTGCCGGCTCTGGGCCTGGCGCGCCGAGCACGGCAGCGACGCACAGTGGGCCGCGCGGCTGGGCGGCGCGGCGATCGCAGCCGGGTCGCAGGCGCTCTGGCCGGCGCTGACGCAACGGCGCTTCGACGCGCGCTGAGCGCTCGCGCCCGGCCCGGCGCAGCGCGCCGACGGGTGTGTCAGTAGCCGGGCTCGCGCTGGTATTCGTGCCCCGCGGTGTTCACGTAGGAGCGGCGGAACTCCACCGGCCGGTCGTCCAGCGTGAACGCCACGCGGCGGATCATCAGCAGCGGGCTGCCCTCGGGCACCTCGAGAAGGTGCGCGACGTCTTCGGGCGCGCCGACCGCGCGGACCGTCTCGGCGGTGCGCACCACCGACAGCCCGAAGCCGTGCTGGTACAGGTGGTAGATCGTGTTGGCGCGCTCGCGCAGTCGCTCGGCGGTGAGCCCGGCGAACAGCTCGGCCGACACCGAGATGTCGTCGACGATCACCGGCTTGCCGCCGAGCCGCAGCGCATTGCGGTAGCCGAACACCGGCGCGCGCGCTGCGAGTTGCAGTCGCTCGGCCGTCTCGTCGTCGGCGCGCCCCTTGCGGAAGCTCACCAACTCGACCTGCGGATATTCCTTCACGCCGTCGTGCCGGATGATGTTGAAGAACAGGAACAGCATCCGGTCGCGCGTGTGCGTGGCGACGAAGGTACCGCGCCCCTGCTGACGCAGCAGCACGTTCTCGGCAACCAGTTCGTCGATCGCCTTGCGCAGCGTGCCGATCGCTATGCCGAAGCGCTCGGCGAGCCGGGGTTCGGCCGGGATCGCCTCGCCGGGCTTCCACTCGCCGGCCGCAAGCGCGGCCAGCATCTTGCGCTTGACTTCCTTGAAGATCGGCCCGCCCGCGGGCGCGGTGATGACGTCGTGTCTGTCCATTCAGGGGTCAGGCCCCGCATCCCGAAGGGACGGTGCCTGGCTCGGTCAGGGCGCGCCCGGAGCGGGCGGCACCTCGTTCCGCCATTCTGACAGCAAATTCCGAAACCGTGTAAGTGAGTTGAGTCATCTAGTTGACTTGCCTGCCCGGCCGGTCTACGATTGCCCGGCAATCACCAGGGCCCCACCCGACGCCCGGGCGCGAGGCTCGACCGACCCTTCCCAAGGAGCGAAGAATGATTCACGTCGTATTGCACGACGCCAAGGACACCGTCGCGGTGGCGGTCGTCGAAGGCATCAAGGCCGGCACGCAGCTCACCGCCTGGATCATGGACGAGGACAAGACGATCAGCGTCAAGGCCACGCAGGACATCCCGATCGGCCACAAGGTCGCGCTGAAGGACATGTCCGTCGGCGACACCGTCTACAAGTACGGCGTCGACATCGGCAAGGTCGTCGCGCCGATCAAGGCGGGCGAGCACGCCCACGTGCACAACATCAAGACCAAGCGCTGGTAAGCCGCCGTCGCGTCGTCATCCAACCGAAAGAGACAGTCAAATGCCAGTGATCGACAAGAACACCACCTTCTGGGGTTATCGCCGCGAGAACGGCCGCGTCGGCGTGCGCAACCACGTCATCATCCTGCCGCTGGACGACCTGTCCAACGCCGCCGCCGAGGCGGTCGCCGTCGCGATCAAGGGAACTCTCGCGATCCCGCACCCGTACGGCCGGCTGCAGTTCGGCCCCGACCTCGACCTGCACTTCCGCACGCTGATCGGCACGGGCTCGAACCCCAACGTCGCCGCGGTGGTGGTGATCGGCATCGAGGACGGCTGGACCAAGAAGGTCGTCGACGGCATCGCGAAGACCGGCAAGCCGGTGGTGGGCTTCGGCATCGAGGGCCACGGCGACCACGAGACGATCAAGCGCGCGTCGATGGCCGCCAAGCAGTTCGTCCAGCACGCGACCGCGCTGCACCGCGTCGAGTGCCCGATCAGCGACCTGTGGGTGTCCACCAAGTGCGGCGAGTCCGACACGACCTCGGGCTGCGGCTCGAACCCGACCGTCGGCAACGCATTCGACAAGCTGCACCCGCTGGGCACGACGCTGTGCTTCGGCGAGACCTCGGAGATCACCGGAGGCGAGAACATCGTCGCCGCGCGCTGCGCCAACGACCAGGTGCGCGAGCGCTTCATGTTCATGTTCGACCGCTATCAGGACATGATCAACCGCTGGAAGACCAGCGACCTGTCCGAGTCGCAGCCGACCAAGGGCAACATCGCCGGCGGCCTGACGACGATCGAGGAGAAGGCGCTCGGCAACATCCAGAAGATCGGCAAGAAGTGCACCGTCGACGGCGTGCTCGACAAGGCCGAGGAGCCCACGCACCCGGGCCTGTGGTTCATGGATTCGTCCTCCGCGGCCGCGGAGATGGTCACGCTGTGCGCGGCCTCGGGCTACGTCGTGCACTTCTTCCCGACCGGCCAGGGCAACGTGATCGGCAACCCGATCCTGCCGGTGATCAAGCTCTGCGCGAACCCGCGCACGGTGCGCCTGATGAGCGAGCACGTCGACGTCGATTGCTCCGGGCTGCTGCAGCGCGAGATGACGCTCGACCAGACCGGCGACAAGCTGCTCGAGGCGATGCTGGCCACGGCCAACGGCCGCTGGACGGCGGCCGAGGCGCTCGGTCACCGCGAGTTCGTGCTGACGCGCATCCACGAGTCGGCGTGATCGGGGCGGCAGGCGCCGCGCGGCAGCCCCTCGGGCGAGCGCGGCGAATCGACGCGGAGCAGCGGGCATGACGCGCATCGTCATCAGCGAGTTCATGGACCTGCCCGCAGTCGAGTCGCTGCGCGGCGCGTTCGACGTCGACTACGCGCCGGAGCTGGTCGACGACCGCGCGGGGCTGCTCGCCCGCGTCGCCGAGGCCGATGCGCTGATCGTGCGCAACCGCACCCGCGTCGACCGCGAAGTGCTCGTGGCCGCGCCGCGGCTGCGCGCGGTCGGCCGGCTCGGCGTCGGGCTGGACAACATCGACGTGGCCGCCTGCGAAGCCGCCGGCGTCGCGGTGTACCCGGCCACCGGGGCCAACAGCCTGGCGGTCGCCGAGTACGTGGTCGCCACCTCGATGGTGCTGCTGCGCGGCGCCTACCTGTCGAGCAACGAGGTGGCCGCGGGCCAGTGGCCCCGCGCACGGATGTCGCAGGGCCGCGAGACCGCGGGCAAGACGCTCGGCCTGGTCGGCTTCGGCGGGATCGGCCGGATGACCGCCAAGCTCGCGCAGGCCCTGGGCATGCGGGTGCTCGCGTACGACCCGATGCTGCCGCCCGATGCGCCGGCGTGGTCCGAAGCCGGTGTCGGCCGGCGCGAGCTCGATGCGCTGTTCGGCGAGGTGGACGTGCTCAGCCTGCACGTGCCGCTCACCGAGTCGACCCGCGGGCTCGTCGACGCGGCGCGCCTGGCGCGGATGAAGCCCGATGCAATCCTGGTCAACACGGCGCGAGGCGGCGTCGTCGACGAAACGGCGCTCGCGGCGGCGCTGCGAAGCGGCAAGCTCGGAGGCGCCGCGCTCGACGTGTTCGACGACGAGCCGCTTCGCGCGGGCTCGCCGCTGGCCGGCGCGCCCAACCTGATCCTCACGCCGCACATCGGCGGGGTCACGCGTGAATCGAACGAGCGGGTCAGCTCGCTGATCGCCGAGCGGATCCGCGCGTTCTTCTCGGCCTAGACACCATGGTCGCCCGAGTCATTGCGGGCGGCCGGTCTCCTGAGTCGTAGGTTGCGCGGCGAGCCGCGC
>CALMSQ010000433.1:0-8892 GCA_937872345.1 uncultured Burkholderiales bacterium
GCTCCGCGGGATCGACGTACTTCTGGTCGTCGGGCTCGAAGTGGCCGCGCAAGCGGTAGGTCTCGAGCTCGAGGAAGTACGGCTTGCCGGTGGCGCGGATCGCCGCGACCGCCTTGCGTGCGGCGACGTGCACGGCCTCGACGTCGTTGCCGTCGACCGTCACCGACTCGACGCCATGCGCGGCCGCCCAGGTGCGGATGTGTTCGATCGGCATCGTCTCGTCGCGACGCACGAACGCCTGCCACTGGTTGTTCTCGCAGACGTAGAGGATCGGCAACTGCCACTGTGCGGCGAGGTTCATCGACTCGTGGAAGATGCCTTCGCAGGCCGCGCCGTCGCCGAAGAAGGTCGCGACGATGCCGCCCGGCTCGCCCATCCCCATTTTCTGGGCCAGCGCGACGCCGGTGACCATCGACAGCTCGCCGCCGACGATCGTCGAGGTGAGCACGACGCCGAGCTCCTTCGCGGAGATGTGCAGCGAGCCGCTCTTGCCCTTGCAGTAGCCATCGACGCGGCCGAGCACCTCGGCCATCATCCGGCCGGGATCGGCGCCGCGCGCCAGCAGGTGGCCCGCGCTGCGGTGGTTGGTCACGATGCGGTCGCGCGGCTCGAGCGCACGCACCACGCCGACCGCAGCGGCCTCCTGCCCCACGGCGGTGCAGGTGCCGGCCGCGCCGGTCTGCGCATTGATCGCGACCAGCTTGTGCTCGTAGGCGCGGATGGTCATCATCGCCTCGAGCATCGAGAGGCGCGGATCGGGTTCGTTCGCCTGGTTCATGTCCCTTCCTTTCTGCTTCACGCGGGGGCCGGTGCGGCCCCGTCGTGCCGGGTGTTCCGAGGAAGCGAACTTTGCGCCGCCCGCCCGCGTGCCACAATGGCTCGGAGGAGCCAGAGCCGGAGGAGCCATCCGCGGGGATCGCCGCGGGGCTCCCGTACCATGGCGCTGGAGACTTCCGGAATCGCGGTGCTGACCGAACACGACATCTACCTCTTTCGCGAGGGCACGCACGCGCGCCTTCACGAGCACCTTGGCTGCCACCCCGGCGCGGCAGGCGAAGGCGCTCACTTCGCGGTCTGGGCGCCGAACGCGCGCGCGGTGTCGGTGATCGGCGACTGGAACGGCTGGGACGGCAACGCCGATGCACTGCAGCCCCGCTGGGACGGATCGGGCATCTGGGAAGGCTTCGTCGGCGCAGCGCGCGCCGGCCAGGCGTACAAGTACCGGATCGTGTCGGCCAGCGGCGCGCCGGTGCCCGACAAGAGCGATCCGTTCGCGTTCTTCTGCGAGGAGCCGCCGCGCACCGCGTCGCGCGTGTGGTCGCTCGACTTTGCGTGGAACGACGCCGACTGGATGGCCGGCCGGCACGCGCGCAACGCGCTCGACGCGCCGATGTCGATCTACGAGGTGCACGCCGGCTCGTGGCGGCGCCGCGGAGACGGCGGCATGCTGTCGTATCGCGAGCTGGCCGAGGCGCTGGTTCCGTGGGTGCTCGAGATGGGGTTCACGCACGTCGAACTGCTGCCGGTCACCGAGCACCCGTTCTACGGCTCCTGGGGCTACCAGACCACCGGCTACTTCGCGCCGACCGCGCGCTACGGCACGCCGCAGGACTTCATGTACCTGGTCGACCACCTGCACCGCCACGGCATCGGCGTGATCCTCGACTGGGTGCCCTCGCATTTCCCCGCCGACGCGCACGGCCTGGCGCAGTTCGACGGCACGCACCTGTACGAGCACGCCGACCCGCGGCAGGGCTTCCATCCCGAGTGGAGCTCGAGCATCTTCAATTACGGCCGCCACGAGGTGTCGGCGTTCCTGCTGTCGTCGGCGCTGTTCTGGCTCGAGCGCTACCACGTCGACGGCCTGCGCGTCGACGCGGTCGCGTCGATGCTCTACCTCGACTATTCGCGTGGCGAGGGGGAGTGGATCCCGAACCGCTACGGCGGGCGCGAGAACCTCGAGGCGGTCGCGTTCCTGCGCCGGCTGAACGAAGCGGTCTATCGCGACCACCCGGACACGGTGACGATCGCCGAGGAGTCCACCGCCTGGCCGATGGTGTCGCGACCGACGCACGCCGGGGGCCTCGGCTTCGGCATGAAGTGGAACATGGGATGGATGCACGACACGCTGGCCTATGCGCGTGAAGACCCGGTGCACCGGCGCCATCACCAGGACAAGCTCACCTTCTCGTTGTGGTACGCGTTCAACGAGAACTTCGTGCTGCCGCTTTCGCACGACGAGGTGGTCCACGGAAAGGGCTCGCTGATCGGCAAGATGCCCGGCGACGACTGGCAGAAGTTCGCCAACCTGCGCGCGTTCTACGGCTACATGTGGACGCACCCCGGCAAGAAGCTGCTGTTCATGGGCGGCGAGTTCGCCCAGCGCCGCGAGTGGACGCACGACGGCGAGCTCGAGTGGTGGGCCGCGTCGATGCCGGGACACGACGGCGTCAGGCGCTGGGTGGCCGACCTCAATCGCGTCTACCGCGACGAGCCGGCGCTGCACCAGCTCGACTTCTCCTCCGACGGCTTCCAGTGGATCGACTGCAGCGACGCGCTGCACAGCGTGATCGCCTTCCTGCGCCGCCCGCGCGGCGGCGCGCCCGCGCTGCTGGTCGCCTGCAACTTCACGCCGGTGCCCCGCACGAACTACACGCTCGGCGTGCCCGCCGCCGGCCGCTGGCAGGAGATCCTCAACAGCGACGCGAAGGTCTACGGCGGCGGCGGCTGGGGCAATCTCGGCGGCGTCGACGCGATGCCGCTGGCGAGCCACGGGCAGCCCTGGTCGCTGTCGCTGACGC
This sequence comes from uncultured Burkholderiales bacterium, assembly GCA_937872345.1. GTDB lineage: Bacteria > Pseudomonadota > Gammaproteobacteria > Burkholderiales > Burkholderiaceae_E > Zeimonas. Next base: position 2,802 of record CALMSQ010000433.1, read on the forward strand.
TGCCCGCGCTGTCGGCGGTGGTGCTGAAGGAGGTCCGGTGACCGATCGCCCGTGGCCGGGCAGGCCGTATCCGCTGGGCGCCACCTGGGACGGCGAAGGCGTCAACTTCGCGCTGTTCGCAGGCGACGCGCTGCTGGTCGAGCTGTGCCTGTTCGACGAGGACGGACGCCATGAGATCGGGCGCATCGCGCTCGACGAGTGCACCGACCAGGTCTGGCACTGCTACCTGCCGCAGGCGCGCCCCGGGCTCGTCTATGGCTACCGCGTGCACGGCCCCTACGAACCGGCGCTGGGGCTGCGCTTCAATCCGCACAAGCTGGTGCTCGATCCGTATGCCAAGGCGATCACCGGCACCGTGCGCTGGCACGACGCGCTGTACGGCTACACGAGGGGCCACGAGCGCGAAGACCTCTCGTTCGACCGCCGCGACAGCGCGCCGTTCATGCCGAAGGCGCGCGTGATCGAGACCGCGTTCAGCTGGGGCGCAGACCGCCGGCCCGACGTGCCGTGGAACGAGACGGTGATCTACGAGCTGAACGTTCGCGGCTTCACGATGCGCCACCCCGACGTGCCCGAGGCCCAGCGAGGCACCTATGCGGCGCTCGCGCAGCAGCCGGTGATCGACTACCTGAGGCGCCTCGGCGTGACCACCGTCGAACTGATGCCGGTGCACGCGTTCGTCGACGAGCGCCAGCTGGTCGAGCGGGGCCTGCGGAACTACTGGGGCTACAACACGCTCGGCTACTTCGCCCCCGAAGCGCGCTACAGCGCCAGCGGACGCGTCGAGGAATTCAAGTCGATGGTCAAGGCGCTGCACTCGGCCGGCATCGAGGTGGTCATCGACGTCGTCTACAACCACACCTGCGAAGGCAACCACCTCGGGCCCACGCTGAGCCTGCGCGGCATCGACAACGCCGCGTACTACCGGCTCGATCCGGCCAATCCGCGCCTCTACACCGACTTCACCGGTTGCGGCAATACGGTGAACCTGCTGCATTCGCGCACGCTCCAGCTGGTGATGGACTCGCTGCGTTACTGGGCCGAGGAGATGCACGTCGACGGCTTCCGTTTCGACCTCGCGCCGGCGCTGGCGCGCGCGGCCGGCGGCGTCGAGAGCTGGAACAGCCTGTTCGACGTGATCCGGCAGGATCCCGTCCTCAGCCGGGCCAAGCTGATCGCCGAACCCTGGGACGTCGGGGCCGGCGGCTACCGCGTCGGCAACTTCCCGGCCGGCTGGGCCGAGTGGAACGACCGCTATCGCGACGGGATGCGCACCTACTGGAAGGGCGACGGCGGCGCGATCGGCGAATTCGCGCGCCGGCTCACCGGTTCGAGCGACCTGTACGGCCGCTCGGGTCGGCTCCCGCACGCGAGCATCAACTTCGTCACCTCGCACGACGGCTTCACGCTGGCCGACCTGGTCTCGTACAACGAGCGCCACAACGAGGCCAACGGCGAAGGCGGCACCGACGGCCACAACCACAACCTGTCGTGGAACTGCGGCGTCGAGGGGCCCAGCGACGACCCCCGGGTGCGCGCGCTGCGCGCGCGACAGCAGCGCAACTTCCTCGCGACGCTGCTGCTGTCGCAGGGCGTGCCGATGCTGCTGGCGGGCGACGAGATCGGCCGCACGCAGCAGGGCAACAACAACGCCTACTGCCAGGACAACGAGGTGTCCTGGGTCGACTGGACGCTCGACGCCGAGCGCGCGTCGCTGCTCGGCTTCGTGCGCCGGTTGATCCAGTTGCGCCGCGAGCACCCTGCGTTCCGGCGCCGCGACTTCTTCCAGGGCCGGCCACTGCACGGGGGCGGCGTCAAGGACATCCTGTGGCTTCGCCCCGACGGCGGCGAGATGAGCGACCACGAATGGGAGCGCGAACACGCGCGCTGCCTGGCGGTCTATCTCGCGGGTGACGGGCTCAACGAAGTCGACCGGCGCGGCCGCTCGCTGCGCGACGACGACTTCCTGATGCTGTTCAACGCTCACCACGAGGAGATCGCTTTCGTGTTGCCGTCGCTGCCCGGCGAGCCGTGGCGATGCGTGCTCGACACCGCGTGGAGCGATGGCGCGGGCTGCCCGCCAGGCGCCAGCAGTGCCGCGGATCCCTCGCGCGCCGCGTCTCCGCCGGGCGCGAGCTACGCGCTGCAAGGACGCTCGCTCTCCCTCCTGACGCGCCCCTCCGCGCCGACATGAGCGCCGCGACGGTCCGCGAGCGCCTGCAGTGGCTGGCGTCGGCGCACGGCATCGAGCCGGGCTTCCACGACATCTGGGGGCGCCGCCACGAGCTCTCCGACGCCGGGCTGCGCGCGCTGCTGCGCGAGCTCGGCGTGGCGGCCGACTGCGACGCCGACATCGACCGCGGGCTGGCGGCGACCCACATTCGCTATTGGAACCGGCTCGCCGAGCCGGTCCTGGCCGTGGCCGCGCCGGCGACAGCGTTCGAGGTGCTGGTGCGGCTGCCTCGTCGCGGGCCCGCCGAGCGGATCGCCTGGCGGCTGGTGACCGAGTCGGGCGAGGACATGCACGGCGAGGCCGACGTCGACGCGCTCGCGCTGCGCGAACGCGCCGACGTCGAAGGTGTCCCGCACGAGTCGCGCACGCTCGGCGTCGACGCGTCGCTGCCGCCCGGCTATCACCGGCTCGAGCTTCATGCCGGCGGCGCCGTCGCGAGCGTGCTCGTCGTGGCCGCGCCGCCGACCTGCCATCGGCCGCCGCGGCTCGACGACGACGCGCGCGTCTGGGGCTGGTCGGTCCAGCTCTACGGGCTACGCTCGCCGCGCAACTGGGGCGTAGGCGATTTCGGCGACCTGCTGGCGCTGATCGACGTCGCCGCGCTGCGCGGTGCGAACGCGGTCGGGCTCAATCCGCTGCACGCGCGCTTCGCGCACGACGCCGGCCGGGTGAGCCCGTATGCGCCGTCGTCGCGCCTGTGGCTCGACGCGCTGGCGATCGACGTCGAGGCAGTCGACGACTTCGCCGAGAGCGACGCGGTGCGCGCGCGCGTCGGCTCGGACGAGTTTGGGGCGCGGCTCGCGGCGTTGCGTGCGGCGAGCCTGGTCGACTTCGACGGCGTGTCGGCGGCGAAGCACGAGGTGCTTCGCGAACTCTACGCGCACTTCCGCGACCGCCATCTCGCGCACGGCACCGTGCGCGCGCGGCAGTTCCGCACATTCCAGGCGCAAGGGGGCGCCGCACTGCGGCGCCACGCAAGCTTCGAGGCGCTGCACGAGGCGGGCGGCGCCGACCCCCCGGCGATCGAGCGGATCGAGTACCACGAGTACCTGCAGTGGCAGGCCGACCTGCAGCTCGGGCGCGCAGCCGGGCGTTGCGAAGCGCACGGCATGGCGGTCGGCCTCTACCTCGACCTCGCGGTGTCGGTCGATCGGGCGGGCTCGGACGTCTGGTCGTTCGCCGACTGCTACGCAGCCAGCGCGAGCGTCGGCGCCCCGCCCGACGACTTCAACCTGTCCGGGCAAGACTGGGGCCTGCCGCCGCTGATCCCCGAGGCGCTGCGTGCGTGCGGCCACGAGCCGTTCGTGCTGGCGCTGCGCGCGAACATGCGCCACGCGGGCGCGCTGCGCATCGACCACGTGATGGGGCTGATGCGGCTGTACTGGGTGCCGCGCGGCGCGACCGCGCGCGAGGGGGCCTACGTCCGCTATCCGCTGGAAGAACTGCTGGCGATCGTCGCGCTCGAGAGCCACCGCAATCGCTGCCTGGTCGTCGGCGAGGATCTCGGTACCGTCCCCGACGCGGTGCGCGAGGCGCTCGGGCGCAGCCGGGTGCTGTCGTACCGCCTGCTGTACTTCGAGCGCGACGGCTCGGGCGGCTTCGCGTCGCCCGCCGCCTGGCCGCGCGAGGCGCTGGTGTCGATCGGCACCCACGACCTGCCGACGCTGGCCGGCTGGTGGAATGGCCACGACCTGCAGCTGCGCGACCGGCTCGGCCTGTATCCCGACGCCGACACCCGCGAGCAGCACGAGCAGGCGCGCGAGCGCGATCGCGTTCGCCTGCTCGCGGCGCTCGCCGGCGGCGGCCGCCTGCCCGCCGACGCGGACGTCGAACGCCTGTCGCGTGGCCCGCTCACGCCGATGCTGGTCGACGCGATCCACGGCTGGCTCGCGTCGACGCCGTCGCGGCTGATGATGGTGCAGCCCGAGGACTGGATCGGCACCGTCGAGCAGTGCAACGTGCCGGGCACCATCGACGAGCACCCGAACTGGCGGCGCAAGCTGGCGCTGTCGATCGATGAACTGCGCGCCGACGCCGCTGGCGAACGGCTGGCCCACGTGCTGGCCGCCGAGCGCCCCGCGCCTGGGGCGCGCTGAATCGGGCCCCTGAGCCGGGCTGGCGGCGCCCCGACTGCCGGGTCCGGCCCATTACGGCGCCAGGCCCTCGCGCATCAGCATCGCCAGGAAGGCAGGCCCCCCGTCGCCCAACGCGACATAGTGCCGGTACGCCTTCACCGCGAAGACCGCGGGGTTCAACTGGTACAACAACATCGTGATCTCGCCGGCTTCGCCGAACGCCGCGGCGTCGTGCCGCTCGAGAATCGCGCGAAGCAGGCCCTGCGGCATCGTCGACAACTGCACGACCGCTGCGACGTACTCGCCCGCGGCTGCGCGTCGCGCAACGACGGCGGTGAAGTGCGCCGCCGCCACCGCATGGGCGACCTCGTGGCCGACGAAGCTCTGCCACAACTCCAGGCTCATCGGCAGTCCGAACGCCGGCGCGTGCGCGTGAGACGCGGAGACCGCCGCCTCGTACCGGATCAGCGAAACGACCCCGCTGCCGCCGTCGTATTGCCCGAGGGGCTGCGTAGCGTCGCCTCGCCGGCGTCGCGCCAGCGGCCGGATCTCGATCGACGCGGGCGGCGACAGCCCTGCCGCCCGCAGGAACGCGAGCGCCCGCGTCGCGGCGGCGCAGATCCGCTCGCTGTCCGGCGCGCTCCAGCCGGACGCGACGACGGGTTCTCCCGGGCAGCGCATCGCGCGGCCCGCAGCGGGTGCCGCGAACGCGGCAAGCCCCGCCAGCAAGACCGCGATCGCGATCCGCGTTGCGCGCACCGGCTCCCTTGACTGAACGCCGAGGTGCGCCGCTCAGGGCACGAGCAGGATCGCGCCGGTGCTCGCACGCGCCTCGGCCGCGCGATGCGCGGCCGGCGCCTCGTGGAGCGCGAAGCGCGCCCCGATGGCGGCCTTCACGTGGCCGGCCGCGATCGCCGCGAACACGTCGGCGGCGTTGGCGCGCAGGGTGCCCACGTCGGCGTTGTGCGGGAACACGGACGGACGCGTGAGGAACAGGCAGCCCTTCTTGTTCAGCACCTCGGGCTCGATCGCCGGCGCCGGGCCCGATGCGCCGCCATAGACGACGACGAGGCCGAACGGTGCGGCGCAGTCGAGCGACTTCATGAAGGTGCTTCGCCCCACCGAGTCGTAGACCACCCGCGCCTTCCGGCCGCCGGTCGCCTTCAGGAACGCCTGCGGCCAGTCGTCGCGCGAGTAGTCGATCGCCGCGTCGCAGCCGGCCGCGCGCGCGATCTCGCACTTGGCCGGCGAGCCGGCCGTGCCGACGACGTATGCGCCGAGCGCCTTGGCCCAGCGGGTGAGGATCTGTCCGACGCCGCCGGCCGCCGCGTGCACCAGCAGCACGTCGCCCGGCTGCACCGCGTGCGTCTTCTTCAGCAGGTACTGCGCGGTCATCGCCTTGAAGAACAGCGCCGCCGCGTCCTCGTCGGATACCGCGGCCGGCAACGCGACCAGCCGCTCGGCCGGGACGTTGCGGCGATCGGCGTAGGCGCCGATGCCGGCGTTCATGTAGACGACGCGGTCTCCGGGGCGCAGGTCGCGCACCCCGGCTCCGACCGCCTCGACCACGCCCGCGGCCTCGTGCCCGAGGCCGGTCGGCAACGGCAGCGGGTAGACGCCGCTGCGCTGGTAGACGTCGATGAAGTTGAATCCGATCGCCGTCTGGCGCACGCGCGCCTCGCCGGCGCCGGGGTCGGGCAGGTCCACCTGTTCGATCCGCATGACCTCGGGCGGGCCGAATTCGCGGAGCCTGACGGCGCGGGACATCGTCATCTCGGACTTC
>CALMSQ010000434.1:0-3073 GCA_937872345.1 uncultured Burkholderiales bacterium
GAGCGGCTCATGACGCGCACCACGCGCCAGCTCGCGATCACCGAGTTCGGCGAGCGCATCCTCGAGCACGCGCGACGGTTGCTGGAGGAAACCGAAGCCGCCAGTGCGCTGGCGCAGCACCGGCAGGCGACGCCGCAGGGTACGCTGCGCGTGTCGCTTCCGCCGGGGTTCCTCGACGAGCTCGAACTGGTGCCCTTCCTCCTGGAGTTCGCCGAGCGCCATCCCGACGTGCGCCTCGAACTCGACATCTCACCGCGCCGGGTCGACGTGATCGCGGAGCGATTCGACCTCGCGATACGCGTCGCGCCCCGCCTGCCGGACGACGCCACGCTGGTCGCCCGCCGGCTGATCGATCTCGAGCAGGGACTGTTCGCGAGCCCGGCCTACCTCGCCCGCACCGGCAGGCCGTCGTCGCCCGAACAGTTGCTGGCTGGCCACGCCGCCTTGCGGCTGGTCTCGAGCGACGGCGAGCCGCATCCCTGGCGACTCGCCCGCGGACGCGAGCGATGGGAAGGCTTGCCCGACGGACCGATCGCGGCCAACTCGATCGGCCTGATGTCGACGCTGGCGAGGCACGGAATGGGCATCGCCGGCCTGTCCGCGCGCTACGCTGCTTCGCTGGTCGCGCAGGGGTTGCTCGAGCGGGTGCTGCCCGAGTGGTGCCTGCCGACGATGACCGTGTGGTGCGTGACACCGGGCAGGCGGCTGCTGCCGCGGCGCACGTCGGTGTTCGTGGCGATGCTCGAGGCGCAATTGCAGCGGCCGCCGTCGGCCCCGCGCTGATCGACGCGGGGGACCGGCGTCCGGAAGAAAGAGGAACACCATGGCTGAATCATTCGACCTGTTCGTCATCGGCGGCGGATCGGGGGGCGTTCGCGCCGCCCGCATCGCCGCCGGCCACGGCGCGAAGGTGGCGCTGGCCGAGGAGTACCGCTACGGCGGCACCTGCGTGATCCGGGGCTGCGTGCCCAAGAAGCTGCTGGTGCTGGCGAGCCGCCTCGCCGACGAGTTCGAGCGCGCCCCGGCCTGGGGGTGGCACGTCGACGGCGCGCGATTCGACTGGCCGACGCTGCGCGAAGCCAAGGATCGCGAGCTCGCGCGGCTCGAGTCGATCTACCGCGACGGGCTCGCGCGCGCGGGCGTTCGCACGATCGACGCGCGCGCAGTGCTCGACGGGCCGGGCCGGGTGCGGCTGCCCGCCCGCGGCGAGACGATGCGCGCGGCGCACGTGCTGGTGGCCACCGGCGGCACGCCGTGCGTGCCGGACATTCCGGGGGCCGGGCTCGCGATCACGTCGAACGAGATCTTCGACCTGCCGGAGCTGCCCTCGCGCATCGTCATCGAGGGCGGCGGCTTCATCGCCGTCGAGTTCGCCTGCCTGCTGCAGCGGCTGGGCGTGCAGGTGACGCTGGTCTATCGGGGCGACCTGATCCTGCGGCGCTTCGACGACGACCTGCGCCGGCACCTGGACGCCGCGATGCGGGAGGCCGGCATCGCGATCCGTACCGGCGAGACGATCACTGCGATCGAGCGGAGCGGCGCCGGCCTGCGCGCGCTCACCGACCGTGGTGCGGCGCTCGACGCCGAGCGGGTGATGCTCGCCGTCGGGCGAGTGCCGAACACGAACGGCCTGGGCCTCGAAACCGTCGGCGCCGAGGTCGACGCGCGCGGTGCGATCTGCGTCGCGGACGATTCGCGCACCACCGCCGAAGGCGTCTGGGCCGTCGGCGACGTGACCGATCGACTGGCGCTCACGCCGGTGGCGATCCGCGAGGGCCACGCATTCGCCGACACCGTGTTCGGGGCCGAGCCCTGGACCTGCGATCACGAGGACGTGCCGCAGGCGGTGTTCAGCACGCCGGAGATCGGCACCGTGGGGCTCACCGAGGCGCAGGCGCGCGAGCGCTTCGCCCGCGTCGACGTCTATCGCAGCAGTTTCCGGCCGATGAGCAACGTGCTGGCGCGGCGGGTCGAGCGCATGCTGGTGAAGCTGGTCGTCGATCGCGACACCGACCGCGTGCTCGGCGTGCACCTGTGCGGGCCCGACGCGGCCGAGATGATCCAGCTCGCCGGCATCGCCGTGAAGATGGGCGCGACCAAGCGGCAGTTCGACCAGACGGTGGCGGTGCACCCGACCGCGGCCGAGGAACTCGTGACGATGCGCCAGCCGGTCGCGACGCCCGCGCCGTGACGCCTTTGCGCGCTCAGCGCGCGCGGCGGCGCTTGCCCAGCCGCTCGGGCAGCGTCGAAAGCAGCCGGTACAGCGACTCCAGGTCGCGCTCGCCGACGCGCTGCGCGATCGACCGGTAGCGCTGCTCGGAGTGCGGCGCGACCGTGGCGATCAATCGCCGGCCGGACCGGGTGATCGATATCCGCGCGGCGCGCTGGTCACCGGGCTCGGCGCGCCGGTCGACGAGGCCGCGCTGTTCGAGCGTCTTCAGGATCCGGGTCAGGCTCGGCCCGCTGATCAGCGTCTGCGCAGCCAGCCCGCTGATGCGCAGCGCCGCGGACGTGGTGAGCGCGCGCAGCACCCGCCACTGCTGCTCGGTGATCCCGTGCTCGCGCAGGATCGGGCGGAACTCGGCCATCACCGCCTGGTGGCTGTGCAGAAGCAGCATCGGCAGCGAGCGCGAGAAGTCGCGCAACTGCGCGCGCGCGGCGCTGGCGGGAGGGGTCATCGCGTTCGTTCCTCGTGTCGGGCCCGGCGGGTGGGGGGGGGGCGGGGCGCGGGCGGGGGGCGTTTGCGGGCCGCGAGCCATGAACTTAACATGTTAACCGTATCGGGAACCGCCGTGCCGCACACCGTCGTCGAGTACTCCGCGAACATCAGCGACCGCATCGACCTGCCCGGTCTCGTCGACGCGCTGGTCGCGCACCTCGCGCCGCTCTACGGCAGTTCGCCGCGGGGCCTGTCGCTGGAGCTCTTTGCGCTCTGGAGTGAACGCGCGACAACGCCCCCTGGGAGCACGCCGCCGTGAAAGCCAACGTGAACGTCACCGCATCGAATCCCCCGCCCGGATCGGGCATCGACGCCGGCGAATGGGCACTGCGCGTCGAGCTCGCGGCCTGCTAC
>CALMSQ010000435.1:0-3197 GCA_937872345.1 uncultured Burkholderiales bacterium
CAGCGAAGCGGTGACGCCGGCGCCCGCGGCGTTGATCGCGTCGCGCACCTGCGCCAGCGTCGAGCCGGCGGCGATCGCGACGGCGACTTCCGGCCGCGCCGCATCGGGCGTGAACGAGGTTCCGGTGGCGTCGAGCGCGCCCATCCTGAGCCGCAACGTCCCCTCGCCGACCACTGCGGCGCTGTCGGCGTACGCGCCGCTCGCCACGGTCTGGCGCCGTGCGAGCCGGGCGACCTCGATCGAATAGCCGCCTGCGATCGCGCCGCTGCCCGCGGTGGCCCGCACGGCCGTCGCGTCGCTGCTGCTGGCGGTGGAGGCCTGCCAGGTGGCACTGCGCGTCAGCGAGCGCGCCGCATCCTGGAACGACGCGAGCGCCGATTGCAGCTTGCCGAACGCGGAGAGCCGGGTCTGGATGCCGGACAGGTTCTTCTGGATCGCCTGCAGCGGCTGACGCTCGACCTGCATCAGCTGCGAGACGATGCCCTGTACGTCGATGCCGCTGCCTGTGGCGCTGATCGTGCTCATCTGTCGTCTCCGGCGGCAACGGACGACGTGCAGCGCGAGTCGTCGGTCCGCATGAATGGTCTTCGGCGCGCGGCGCCGGTTCTTGAGCGTCGAGCGGGGGCGCGCGCGTGCGCGCGGGTCGCTCAGGCGCTCGGTGGCAGCGGCACTGCGTCGGGCGGCGCGGCAAGGTGGCGGGGTGTCCGGGCCATGGGCCGGCTCCTTTGACGGTTGACCGGCCGTAGTGTGCCGTTCGCCGGCGGCGTGAATGGGCGGAAAAGCGATGGTCCGCCAGCGCTATTCGGCGCCGGCGGACCGCCGTCGGGGATCACGTCGCCGCCGCGCCGGCCGCGTGGGCCGGCGCCTTGGCCCGGAGGCTCAACGCAGCAGCGCGAGGACGTTGTTGGGCAGCGAGTTGGCCTGCGACAGCATCGCCGTGCCGGCCTGCTGCAGCACCTGCGCGCGGGTCAGCGCGGCGGTCTCGGCGGCGAAGTCGGCGTCCATGATCCGGCTGCGCGCGGCGGCCTGGTTCTCCGTGGCCACCTGCAGGCTGCCGATGACGGCGTCGAAGCGGTTCTGCACCGCGCCCCAGTTCGCGCGCTGCGAGTTCAGCGTCGTCAGCGCCGCGTCGATCGCGGTCATCGCCGCGTTCGCGTTGGTCGCGTCCGCGCCGGTCACGCCAGCGCCCGTGGCGCCGGTGATCGTCGCGTCCGCCGACAGGTCGGTCGCCGAGACGCTGATCGTGTCGCCGACGTTCGCGCCGACCTGGAACACCTGCGCGGTGCCCGTGGCGAGGATCGCCGTGCCGTTGAACTTCGTCTTGGTGATCGTGTCGGTGATCTGTGCGCTGAGTTGCTGGTACTCGGCGTCCAGGTTGGCGCGGTCGGCCGTGCCGTTGGTCGCGTTGGCGGCCTGCACCGCGAGTTCACGCATCCGCTGCAGCATGTCGCCGACCTTGCCCAGCGCGCCCTCGGCGGTCTGCGCGAGGGAGATGCCGTCATTGGCGTTGCGGATCGCGACGTTCATGCCGCGAACCTGCGAGTTCATCCGCTCGGCGATCGCCAGGCCTGCGGCGTCGTCCTTCGCGCTGTTCACGCGCAGGCCCGACGAGAGGCGCTGCACCGCCTGGGCGAGCACGCCCTGGGTCGTCGTCAGGTTGCGCTGGGTGTTCAGCGAAATCAGGTTGGTGTTGATGATCTGGGCCATGGACCGAACTCCTTGATCTGTGTGGTGAAGGATCCGTCAGGGCAGGTCCGAAGTCAGACCCTTGGCGGACGGCGGGGAATCGCCCCGGCCCTTGCCTTATCGGCGCATCGCGACCGCACCTTTAACCGCCGCAACGAACGGCGGATTTCGGGTGCTCCGCGGCGACCCGCACCGCCCCCGGGGACGCGACGTAGGAATTCTTCCTATCGCGTGCCGACTTCTCCCGAGCCGAACTTAGGCCGATCTCGGATTCATGAAACGGCCGGGCCGGCCGACACTGGCTCCACTTCGCGGGCCGCCGGCACGCGGCAGCGGCGCAACGCCAGGCCAACGAGAGACGGAGGATCGACCGATGCAGTTCGACGACAGGATGATGACCGAGATCCGGGAGGCCAACCTCTCGTACCTGATCCTCGCGCAGCGCCTGATCCGCGCCGACAAGGCGCAGGCGCTGTACCGGCTCGGCGTCTCGGAGGAGACCGCCGACGTGCTCGACGCGTTGACGCCGAGCCAGCTGATGAAGGTCGCGGCGGGCAATGCGCTGATGTGCCGGTTCCGGTTCGACGACGCGATGCTCTGGTCGCTGCTCACGGAGCACGGCCGCACCGCCGACGGCGATGCCGAGCGCAGCGCCGGGCGCCTTCACGCCAGCATCCTGATGGCCGGCAACTTCGACGAGGCGATCGGATCATGAGCGCGCGCAGCGTCCTCGAGGACAGCCGACAGGTGCAGCGTGCGGTCGAACTGATCAAGCTCGGCGCGCGGCTGCAGATGCTGCAGGCGGAGACGGCGCTGCCGTACGAGCGGCTGCTCAGGCTCTACAAGGAAGTGGCGGGCCGGTCGCCGTCCAAGGGACAGCTGCCGTTCTCGACCGACTGGTTCACGTCGTGGCAGCCGAACATCCACGCGTCGCTGTTCTTCAACATGTATTCGTACCTGCTCAAGAGCAGCCCGCTCGACGACGTCGAGGCGATTGCAAAGGGCTACCAGCTCTACGCTGCCGAAGTCACCACGCTAGGCGTCGAGCCGCTGCTGTCGATCACGCGCGCCTGGCGCCTGGTGCGATTCGTCGACTCCGGCATGCTGACGACGATTCGATGCACTCGCTGCGGCGGCCACTTCATCGGCCACGCGTACGAGCTCGAGCGCGACTACGTCTGCGGCCTCTGCGAACCGCCGGCGCGCGCCGGGAAGGCGCGGCGCGCTGGCGCCATCCACTAGGACCTGTTCACACTGCGATCGCCCCCGACGAGGGCGCTGGTCGCGAACCACCGGGCGAGCGCGAGCGACCGGACGGCGCGCCAGGCGGCCGTTCGTGCCGGACGTGCGGCGGCGCGCTCAAGAAGCGGCTTGCGCGACCGAAAAGGGGAGGGTAGCCCCGCGGGACCCGTCCCGAAGATCCTCCCAGGATTCCGTCGCGCATGTTCGTTCTCATCGGTTACCTGATCGTCGTAGGCTCCGTCCTGGGTGGTTACCTGCTCGCCGGCGGG
>CALMSQ010000436.1:0-3230 GCA_937872345.1 uncultured Burkholderiales bacterium
GCGCGGTCGTGCGGGCGTGCTGATCGTCGAGTACAGCTACGTCGACAAGGAGGCCAGCAAGTCGGCGCAATGCCAGCTCGGTTGCGCCGACAACGAGCACATCCCGGGTCTCGCGTGGCTGGCGCGCACGATCCAGTCGTACGGCGTGAAGGCCGGCATCCAACTCGAGCACGCCGGCCGGCAGAAGTTCCTGGGAACGCCGCCCATCAAGGCGCCCTCGCGGATTCCGTGGGAGGAGCTGCACGCGATGGGAGGCAGCGTCCCGGAAGAGCTCACCTGGGACGAAATCCAGGAAATCGTGCGCTCCTTCGGTGACGCGGCGCGACGCGCGCAGCTGGCCGGCTTCGACTTCGTCGAGATCCACGGCGCGCACGGGTACCTGATCACGAACTTCCTCTCGACGCGTACCAACCGGCGCACCGACTGGTACGGTGGATCGCTCGAGAACCGGATGCGGTTCCTGATGCAGGGCGTTGCCGATGTGCGGAAGAAGGTCGGTCGCGGATTCCGGGTGGGTGTGCGCCTGAGCGGTTCCGAGTACGAGCCCGATGGCGTGACGATCGACGAATCGGTCGAGGTGGCCAAGGCCTTGGAGAAGGCGGGCATCGACGTGATTCACGTGTCGGGCGGCAATCACCACCAGATGCATCATCAGGTCAGTCCGCTCTACGTTCCTGCGGCCCACAACGTCTGGGCCGCCGACGCGATCAAGCACGCCGTGAGCATTCCGGTGATCGCCAGCGGATCGCTGAACACGCCGGAGCTCGCCGAATCGGTGCTGGCCGAAGGAAAGGGCGACTTCGTCGGTCTCGGGCGGGTGCTCTTCGCCGATCCGCAGTTTCCGGCCAAGGCCGAGGCCGGTCTTTCCGAAGACATCGTTCCCTGCATTCGCTGCAACGACGGCTGCCAGGAGCGGTCGTTCAAGCGATACCAGTCCGTGCTGTGCACGGTGAACCCGACGCTCGGCAACGAGGCGATGGCGGGTGCGTCGCCCGTGCCGCCGGGATACAGCGTGGCCGTCGTGGGCGGCGGCCCCGGCGGCATGCAGGCGGCCGAAACGCTGGCCCTGCGGGGATGCAAGGTCACGCTGTTCGAGAAGCGCAAGCTCGGCGGCATGCTGATCGAAGGCTCGGCACCGTCGTTCAAGTCCGATCTGCGACTGTTGATGAACTACCAGCGCAACCGGATGAAGAAGCTGGGCGTCCAGGTCGTCTATCGTGAAGTTGCGCCGGCCGAACTGGCCGAGGGCGGGTTCCAGCACGTGGTCGTGGCGATCGGCGGCGCGCCGGTGCCGCGCCGGTTCCCGGGCTCGGATCGGGCCGCAGTCGTCGACGGTTGCGCGGTCCTGAGGGGCGACTCGAGCGCTGGCGGTCGCGTGGTCGTGATCGGCGGAGGGCTGGTCGGCTGCGAGGCGGCGCTTCACCTGGCCAGCCACGGCAGCAGCGTCACCGTGGTCACGCGCCGCGAGGACTTCATGGGCGAAGGGGGCGACTCGGGTATCGGTGTGGAGGCGTCGAACCGTTCGGCGCTGCTCGAGATGTTCGATCGGTACCAGGTGGCCGTCCGAACCGGGCTGCACGTCGCGGGCTTCGACGAGGACGGCGTGTCGTTCGCCGATGCCGCGGGCCGGCAGTTGCGCCTTCCTGCCGACAGCGTCGTGATCTCCAGCGGCTTTCGCGCGCAGCCCGAGTTCGCCGAGGAACTGGGTCGCCTCGGGATCCCGGCCACCTCGATCGGCGATTGCGTGCAGCCGCGCAAGATCTTCGACGCGATGCTGGAGGGCTACAACCTCGGGCTGCGACTGGGCGACACCGCTCCGGTCGCCGTCGGAGCCGATTCGCTTTCGCCCGCGATGGCGGGCTGATCTGCTGTTCAACCAGGACAATGACGAGGAGAGATGCGATGGGAATCCGTGATGTTCGACGCCTGTTCGCGGTCTGCGCGGGCCTGATGGTCGGCGCGACTGCCTACGCGGGACAATGGTGGCCTGTGCAGGTCAACGCCGTCGGCAAGGACGGATCGAAGCAAGCGATCGAGTACAGTGCGCTCGACAAGGCCAGTCGACCCTGGAAGATCTGCGCTTCGTTCCCGCACCTGAAGGACTCGTTCTGGCTCGCGGCGAACTACGGCATGATCGAGGAAGCCAGGCGCCTGAAAGTGCAGCTTCAGATCCTCGACGCGGGCGGTTACCCCAACCTGAACAACCAGATCTCGCAGATCGAGAACTGCGTGGCGGGTGGCGCTCAGGCGGTCATCATCGGTGCGGTCTCGCACGACGGTCTGTCCAACCTGGTCGCCGAACTCAAGAAGAAGAACGTTCCGGTCGTCGACCTCTTCAACGGGATGTCCTCGCGCGACGTGAGTGCCCGGGTGCTTGCGCCCCCGTTCGAGGCCGGACTGAGTGCCGGCAAGTATCTGGCGGGGCGGCACCCGGCCGGATCGCCGGCGGTGAAGGTGGCCTGGCTGCCGGGGCCTGCCGGGGCTGGCTTCGTCGAGCTCTTCAACCAGGGCTTCAAGGAGGCCATAAAGGGGAGCGCGGTCGAGATCGTCGCGACCAAGTATGGCGACATCGGCAAGGAAGTTCAGGCCAGGCTCGTCGAGGACACTCTCCAGTCGTTCCCCGAGCTCGACTACATCGCCGGCACCGCGGGGACCGCCGAGGCGGCAGTGCCGGTGCTTCGCGCCCGCGAGCGAGCTTCGCGCGTCAAGGTCGTGTCGCTGTATGTCACGCCCGGGGTATACCGGGGGATCGTCGGCAAGTCGATCCAGGCGTCGGTCGTCCAGCCGAACGTCACGACGGCGCGGATCGCGATCGACCAGGCGGTGCGATTGCTCGAAAAGCGCGAAACCGTGGGCTACATCACCGAGCTGGGCCGCTTCTTCGATCAGTCGAACATCCAGTCGATGGAAGTCGGCGCGTCGTTCGCGCCCGACAGCTTCAAGCCGGTCTTCCGGGTTCCTTGACCCGAGATTCGCCGTCGCGACCCGGGAGCTGCCTCTTCGCGGGCCGCACCCCGGTTCCTGCTGCGACGCAGGGACGATGGAGGTTGCGCGCCTTACGCGTCGCCGACTTCGATGACGATGGCCATGGCGGTGTCGCCGGCGGCGCAGCCGGTGAACAGCCCGTAGCCGCCGCCGCGGATCGCCAGCTCCTCGATCAATTCGATGATCGCCCGCGTGCCCATCGGCGCCTGCGGGTGCCCCCAGACCAGAGAGCAGCCGTAGTTGTT
>CALMSQ010000437.1:0-3230 GCA_937872345.1 uncultured Burkholderiales bacterium
GCGCTGGTCGACGCGATCGAGCGCCTGCCCGAGCGCGAGCGCCTCGTGATGGGCATGTACTACGAGCAGGAAATGAACCTGAAAGAGATCGGCGCGGTGCTCGGCGTCACCGAGTCGCGGATCTCGCAGATCCACAGCCAGGCGGTGGCAAGGCTGCGCTCGCAGCTCGCGGGGTGGACCTGAAGGACCTCGGGGGGCGCGGCGCACCGGCACGAACCGGTGTCGCGCCGGGGTCGGCCAGCGACCGACCGGTCGCCACCCGCCGTCAGGCCGACATCGACGTGCCGCGGCGGGATGCCGGGGACTTGCGCCCGTCGGCTTCGTAGACCGGATCAGAGGACGCCAGCAGCGCCGAGAGTCCACGCTGCGCTGCTGCCGCTGCGCGTTGCGCGACCGCGGCATTGGCGCGCAGGGCGGTGAGCATCCGGGCCGCGTCGGCACGCGCGCCCGGCGTGTAGCCGACGGCAGAGAAGGGGCGCCGCGACCGCGAAATCCAGTCGGCCAGGGCGGCGTTGACCGTCGCCAGTTCGTCGAGGTGTCCGGCGACCATCGCCTTGCGCTGCGCATCGAGCAGCGCCGCGCCGAGGCCGAGCCAGTCGGCCTCGGCGGTACCGTCGCGCGTGTCCGTCATCGCTTGGGCACCGTGAGGGTCTCGAGCAACTCGGCCGCCTGCGTGATCATCTTGTCCGCGACGACCTGAGCCCTCACGTCGAAACGGCCTTCGCGGATGGCTTCGCGCACTTCGGCGACCTTGTCATGCCTCACCTCGCCGCCGTCGGTTGCGAGATCGGCCACCAGGCCACGCGAGGCGGCCGAGAGGCTGACCGAGTCGGCGGCGCTGCCGGCGGCGCGCGCCTTTGCACCGGCATGTCCCGTCGGACGGGCGGCGCCGGCCGGATGACCCGCGCGCAGGGTCGCGTCCTGGGCGGGCTGGATCTCGACGGGCTTGTCGATCTTCATGACGATGTCCCCTGTGGGCCCGCGGCCCGAGGTTCGAATGCCTGATTATTCGGCATCGCGGGGGGGAACTTTAGCCGGGAAAAGCGGCATCTCGGCGGCGCTGTTCACAGCCTGACCTCGACGACGCGGTCGCGGACCGTGCCGACCAGCATCCTGCCCGCGCTGGTACGGACCCGCAGCGACTGGCCCTCTCCGGCGCCGGCCAGCGCGAATCCGTCGGACGATACCGCGAACCCCTGGCCGAGCAGCCGGATCCGGACCGGATCGCCTGCCGCGACGGTCTGCGGCACCCGCAGGTCTTGTGCACGCAGCGGCTCGCCGGCTCGAAGCGGCCGAGCCAGCGTTCGCCCCGCCAGCAGTGCCGCATCGGCCACCGGCGCGCCGCGCGCGGCGGTCAGGTCGATCTGATCGAGCCGGAACGAGTCGATGTCGGCGGCCGCGCCGGCCGCCAGCGGCCGATCGGCGACCAGGGCCGGGCCGTAGACCGAGACGGTCACGGGCACCATCATCGTCCAGGAGCCGCCCTCGACGCAGCGCACCCCGATGTGGCTCGGACCCCACAGGCGGGCGTTCGGCGGCAGGAAGGGCTCGAAACGGGTGCAGGCGGGAAGCCGAGGCCGGCCCCCCAGGCTGCCGACCCGGACCTCGACCCGGATCGGTGGTGCCTTCGACGCGGCGCCTCGGCCGTCTGCTTCGCCCTGGCCGGCAGTCCACGCCGCCGCGGCCGACGCCTCGACCCAGCGCTGCAGGTCGGCGGTGCCGGGTTCGTCGGAGGATCCGGGCGCCGCCTCCGCGGCGCCGGCCGCCACGAGCATCGCAACAGCGATCACGGCGACCACGACGCGACGCGTCGGCGCGGACCGCTTCGGGGCAGGCTCGTCGTGCGGCATCGGCGTTCTCCAGGCAAGTGATACGGGTCCAGGGAGGCGGCGACGCAGGTCGATGCGCTCCCGATGCCTGCAGCGTATTCGCGCGGCGAGCGCCGACACCCGCGGAGATGCGGGGAAAAAGCCGCGCTTTTCCGCCGATGCGCGGGACGGCCTCCCTGAATAATCGGCAGCAACGGCAAGAACTGGAGGCCCCGATGCTCGACCGGCTCACGACAACGCTGAAGTTCCAGGGCGAGGCACTCGCTCTGCGCGCGCAGCGCCAGGAAGTGCTGGCGTCGAACATCGCCAACGCCGATACCCCGAACTACAAGGCCCGCGACTTCGACTTCGCACGTGCGTTGCGCGAGGCAGCCGGCCCCGAGGCGCCGCGCGGCGCCGGTCCGGTGGCACCGAGACTGCCGCTGGCGCCGGCGGGCGGGGCGCCGGCCGCGCCCGGTGCCCCCGCCACCCCGACGCTCGGCTTCCGGCTGCCGCAGCAGGCGTCGATCGACGGCAATACCGTCGACCTCGACCGCGAGCGCGCCAACTTCGCCGACAACTCCCTGCGCTACGAGGCGACGCTGCGCTTCATCAACGGCAGCGTGCGCAACCTCGTCAGCGCTATCCGCGGCGACTGAGCAACCCCGGATCGCGCGACCCCGACAAGGAATCGACCATGTCCCTCCTGAACATCCTCGGCATCTCGGGCAGCGCCGTGTCGGCGCAAAGCCAGCGCCTGAACGTGGTGGCATCGAACCTGGCCAACGCCGACAGCGTGGCCGGTCCCGACGGGCAGTCGTACAAGGCGCGGCAGGTGGTGTTCCAGTCCGAACCGACGGCGGGCGCGACTGCGGTCACGCCTGGCGTGCGCGTCAGCAACGTGGTCGAGGACACGACGCCCGGCAAGCGGATCCACGACCCGAAGAATCCGATGGCAGATGCCGACGGCTACGTGACGCAGAGCAACGTCAACGTCATCGAGGAGATGGTGAACATGATCTCCGCTTCGCGTTCGTACCAGAACAACATCGAAGTGATGAACACGACCCAGCAGCTGCTCGCCAAGACGCTGCAGCTGGGCCAGTGACGGGGGATTCGGCGCGTGGCCACCATCGACACTTCCAGGGCCGCGGCTTCCGCGGCTGCGGCCGGCGTGACGAGCGCGCCTTCGGGCGCTGCCGCGACCGACTCGGCCGCCGGCACCGAGGACCGCTTCCTGAAACTTCTGGTCGCGCAGATGCGTAACCAGGACCCGCTCAATCCGCTGGACAACGCGCAGGTGACGAGCCAGCTCGCGCAGATCAACACGGTGCGCGGAATCGAACAGCTGAACGCGTCGATGTCGAAGATGGCCGCCGCGTCGGGCACGGTCTCGCCGGTCTCGGCGGTCGGCCTGCTCGG